>CAYLYM010000001.1:0-58451 GCA_964387645.1 uncultured Calditrichaceae bacterium
TTACCCCTTAAACTCTCTCTAAGAAAGGTAAAAGGCCTTCTATGTCAATGACCAAAACCAATTTTTAAAGCTTAAAAATTTAATTATCTATTCTTTTAATGTCAAGAATCAATATTTTCTTTTCCCCATCTCCAATGCCATCCATATCAGCAAAGCGGCGTCAAATATATATCGAAAATTTTAGCTTGTCAAGACTGAAAATAGTTTCTTTTTTAAAAAATAGATTTATTTAGTTGAATACAAATGGACAAATCTTTTATAAATACTCTCTTCATTGCTTTCAAAAAAATCAATACACTACATATAATAAATTATTTATTTAACTGGCATTATGGCAATCGTGTTCCTTTTTTTATAATCAACTATTGAAACTTTTTTTAAATTTCCTATTCTCCAATCACGAATTTGATTGTCATAAAAGGGACTAAATCTTTTTCCACTATTACCTCCAGGGAGAATGCTAAAATATACATTTTGCTCATGCCAATCTACAATAAATCGCATTGAAGGTCCAATTATTACATCGAATGGGTTATCAAATTTGTATGAAGCAACGTTAACTGTTGTACAACTACCGCCAATTGGATATGGCCCTCGATTGAAAATTTTTCTAGTTAAACCAATCTGGCCTAAAATATGCTGAAGTTCAAGGCGATGCAATTTCCCCCAATACCATTGCTCAATATCTGGACCTAAACGTTCGTTTAGATAGGTCAATGTTTGTTGAAAACTTTTTTCAACTATATTGCCTCTATCTTCATGAATCTTTGTTGTTCGATTATCAAACCAACCTGAGTATTTATTTTTCATGATTTGCACATAAATGCGTAGGTAAAAATTTGGAAGATCAGTAAATAGCTCAAAGGCTTCTTTACCCATTTCATCAATGAATATATTTTTTACAAGAAAATTTTGCATAGTTTCGAATACTAAACTTGCAATTGATTCTACATTAGATATATAATTCCATTTTTTTAATATTAATAATATATCCTCTTCAATCTTTGATCTTTCTGCCTTTTTATTTAATTCTGATAATATTATAGGTAAAACTTCTTTTGCAAGAAGATTAACCTTATCTGATTGATACTTTTTCATATCTGTAACCGAGTGTTTAGTCTTACTGGCTATCAGTTGTTCAATCCGTAAGGCACGATAAGGGGGTTCCCAAAATTCAGATAAATAAAATTTTTGATCTTCTAAAATCTTGTTGTTTGCTGTTACAATATATCCTCTTTGGGGATTAAACAATTCTGGCATATTCTCAAAAGAAATCCATCCATTCCAAATATTTTTAGAAATATATCCTGGCTTTGGGATTAATCCTTCTTTATAAGTTCTCAAAGGTATTTTTCCAGCTAATCGATATCCGATATTTCCCTCTCGATCTGCATACATAAAATTTTGACAAGGGATAGTAAAGAACCGTAAAGCATTTTTAAAGTCCTGCCAATTCTTTGCTTTAGCTAAATGAATAAAACTTAACAATTCATCCGAATCTTCCCATCCTACCCATTTTAGTGAAATAAAATTGTTTAACTTCAAGTTGGCAAAGATACTATTTAATAATGGTCCTTTTTCTGTCCAGTAAACGTTATAGTAAACTGGAGGATGGTTTTTAACTTCAATAATATAATTGAATATTTTTAAGTTTTTCTCATTTCCATCAATCCAATAAATTTTCCTGGAAGTATCTACTTTTTCTATAAAATAATCAGAATCATCTATCATCCCATTGGTCATACCCCAGGCAATATTTTCATTTCGTCCAATAATAATTCCAGGCGTACCGGGTAAGCTGAAACCAGCAACATTGATCTCAGGAGTTTGAAGATGCATTTCCAACCATATTGAAGGTAATTGTAAAGGTAAATGCGGATCATTAGCCAGCATTGCCTTCCCATTCTCCGAAAGTTGGGGAGCAATCACCCAACCATTACTCCCCCAACTACCTGTTGGGAAGCCAGCCAATGTTTGTATTTTATGATCTATATCTAAAACTTCTTTTATCAAAGCAAGTGCATCATCTAAAGGAATGATTTCGGGATAATCACCCCAATTTGGCATAATTTCACGAAACAGACTTTTAGGAAGGAGAGATGAAAGATACCAATATAAAACATCTGCTTTCCAGCTAAAATTTAGCAGCCAGGCCATCATTCGATTTTGAAGTAAACAATCCTGAGGAGTCCAGGGGTCAGGCTTGATTTTTAATAGGATAAACTCAAGGGGTAAATCATCTTTTTTTTCTTGCAGATAGAGATTTATACCTTCAGCATAACGACTTAACCATTTTCTAGACCTTTCAGATAACTGTTCGAATAATCGGTTAGTTAAATCGTTAATCCTTAATGTTAATAATAACTTGTCCATTTTTAACGCTTCCTGGCCAAAAATCTTGGAGAGTTTTCCTTTTGCTAACCAACGTAAAAATGACATTTGCCAGAGCCGATCTTGAGCCGCTGCATAACCAGACGCCAGAATAACATCTTCCATATTTTTTCCTCGAATATGAATTACCCCAGAACTATCCCTTGAAATTGTAACTGGGGCCGAAACTTTTGCTGAGTGAATTTGACTGGTATAGGTTGGTTTAAGTTGTTGAATTTGGATAATTAAAAAAGTAATAATTCCAATAATAAAAAACGAAAAAACAATTAACAAACCTAAAAAAAATCTTTTCATTTTTTACTATCCGCAATTTAAAATTAATCCACTAAAAGTACTAATTTTTTATATACATAATTAATCATTTTTATTACATTAATAATAAAATAAAAAAGTTAAAAAGACTTAAAAAAATTTTAAATTCCAAATAAAAAAATTATTAAATGCTAAAAATCTTTCTAAATCAAAACATTATCACTTTTAAATTAATTTCATTTAAAAAATACTGGAAATGAAATCAAAATTTAGAATTTTAAAATTTCTACTACTGTTTGTTATATTTTTAAACGTTTACACTCAAGACAGTTTGGAAATAAGATATTCCATTATTGGAATGGAATTTCATAATGATTTTGATATCATCAAAGTAAAAGTACCTAATTGGTTAACTACCAGTGAGCTAATTGCCCAGTTAAAAAGGATTATTATTTGGCCTGGTGAACCACTTCCGAAAAAAAAAGTTTACATATATGTTTTTAAAGATACCGATCAAATTGGAGATGTTTCAAACACAGGATGTGTGTACATTCCTGGCAAAGGATTTCAATGGAATTTAAATGAGTGGACTCCCGAACCGCTTAATATAGTTACCCCTACCGATCGTGATCTTTTAATTTACAACGCATTAGCTGATAGCATCATTAAAAAGGGATCAACCATGAACAACAGAAAAATTCGCCAGGAAATTGTTCGTCAATTTAATATAAGTTTAAGAGAGTTAGATTCAATTTGTGTGCGCGTTAAATACTGGTGGGATAGAAGGCAAAAGAAATCTGAAAGCAACACCAAAAATCCATGAATATTACTTTTTCTTCTAAATAACTTTTTCAGATAGAATAAAAGTAAACTTTCTGAAAATTTCAAAAAGTTGTTTTCTCAATTATAATTGGCAAAAGAAAAGGAAAAGATATATGATCCCTTTCCCTTGATATCAGAACGTTTTTAAAAATTTTATAATTGTGCTAAATATTCATTTGCCCTTTGCACTAATTCAGAGTCGGGATAATTATCCAGTAATACCTGAAATTCTTGTCTTGCTCTTTGTTTATCACCTAACATAAAATAACATTGTCCAATTTTAAATTGGGCATAATCATTTTTATTCGAATAACGGAATGTAAAAACCTTTTCAAAAGCTATAATAGCCTCTCGATATCGTCCCATTGCATAATAGCATTCACCGATCCAATATTGAGCATTATCTGAATAATCATTATTCATGTCCATTGCAAGAAGTTGTTCAAAAGCCTCGAGTGCAGCTCGGTATCTTTTTTCATGAAATAACTTTAAAGCGTGTTGATATTTGGCTTTATAACTTTCGGAAACTACTCCACTACTACTAGGAGTAATATGAGATTGTGATATTTGTCGGGACCAAGAACTTTCGCGAGAGCCTTCAGTTTCGCTTTTCAGCATTAATTGGGCTCGCAAATCTGCTATTTCAAGATCTTTTTTCTTCAATTCCCTCTGAAGCGTTTCAACTTGTTTCTGTAAACGAACCAGGCGTTTATCTTCTGTAGGTTTTTCCACTGTTGGAGTAGTCTTCTTAGTCCCTTCATCTGCTTCCAATAATTTTATTAATTCATCCTTTTGTTCTGTTTCCTTGCCAGTTGTTTGAGAAGCCTGAGGCTGTACTTTACTGGCATCCTGCTCCTCTCTAGTTATACCAAGTAATCTTTCAATCTCATCATAATCATCCTGAACAGCCTCTTTGGCTGTAGTTTCCCCTTCCCCCGCCATTTTTCGACTTGAACTGCAACTTATTTGTAAAATTAGTACAAAAAGCAGGAGAATTAACCAAATAAGTCGTCCCAAAAATTTCATCGAAATCCTCCCAGAATTATGTTGTTCTAATATAACATATTAAATTCAATATTGTCAAGGGGTTATTGATGGAATAAAATTTATTTATTTTCTTTTCGCCAATGATAGATAATAATTGCTAAACCGCTAATTAACATCAGAATACTAATTAATTGATTAAATTCGATTCCGTCGATTATGAACATTTGACTTTCGTAATATCGAAAAAAATCTACAGTAAACCTGGAAATACCATAAAGAACAAGGAAAATTCCAAATAAAAAACCGTGAAAAACTTTGCGCCGATCTAATAACATGAGTATAGTAAAAATAATCAGACCATATAATGAAGAATATAATTGTGTCGGGTGAAGGTAAGCATCCCCCATTACTGCACCTGCGGGGCTATTATGAGGAAATCTCACACCCCAAGGCAGATCGCAAGCTTTACCGAAACAACAGCCATTTAAAAAACAACCTATCCTGGTAAGGAATATACCAAGAGCTATTGAAGGGGCAACACTGTCTGCCAGTTTCCAAAAGTCTAATTTTTTTATCATTATATAAACCATAGAGGCAACAAAAGCAAAAACAAAACCACCCAATAATATCAATCCACCTAGACCAATTGTTCCATCTTCTTGAATAGGCCAAAATGTATAAATCCAACGACCTCTAAATTCTGACAAATGAAAAATAACATAAAAAAATCGAGCACCAACAACAGAACTGATTAATATTACAAATCCTATATTGACAACATCTTCTCCATTAATTCCTCTTTTATCAGCTTTTTTTGCTGCCAAAATGATTCCTAAAATAAATGAGAGTGCTAATAGTACTCCGTAACTATGAACAGCTATAGGTCCAATCCTGAATAGTTCTGGATACATATATTCTCCTAAATAATTAAATTTTCATTTAAGTATAATTCCTGAATAAACATAAAATTCCAAACCTACCTTTTAATATTCAAATCGGTTCTTGTAAAAATTCAACAATATACCTATCATAATAAAATCTGTAGTTAATGCCGATCCACCATAGCTAAGAAATGGTAGAGGTAGACCAGTTACAGGCAATAATCCAATTGTCATTCCTATATTAATAATTGTATGAAAAGCAAGTATTGTTATGATACCAATTGTGACAATACTATTAAAACGATTTCTCATTAGAGTGGCAATATATATCCCACGTAAAAAAAGGGTTAAAAATAAAATTAAACCAACCAGAACTCCTAAAAAGCCAAATTCCTCTCCAATAACTGCATAGATAAAATCGGTATGTTGTTCGGGTAAAAACCTCAATTGAGTTTGCGATCCTTGTAAAAAACCACGTCCAGTAAATCCACCTGAACCAATAGCGACTTTAGATTGAATAATCTGATATCCTGCACCTTTAGGATCCGCTTCCGGATTTAAGAATATTTTTATTCGATTTTTTTGATAGGGTTGTAAATGATTCCATAAAACTGGTGTAATCAAACCCATCAAAATATTAAAGATGAAATTAAAAATGATCAAATGGATATTTCTTTTACTTAAAATTAGATACACCATTAAAAGAACCATTACAAAAAGAAAAGTGTAAAACTGAAAAGACGCAAATACAACAATCAACGGTGTAATGATTAGAATTAAATTTCCTTCTTTAAGACCTGCCCAGTAAAACATAGGAAGGGCTATGGCAATAAAAACAAGAGAAGTTCCCAAATCTGGTTGGCGTACGATGAGCACGAAAGGAGCAAAAAAGAATAGAGCAGCCAATAAAAAATGTTTAGCCTTATTCGGATCGACTTCTTCTCTTGAAAGAAAACGGGCTACCGCCAGAACTGTCGCTAATTTGGCGAACTCAGATGGTTGTAAAACAAGAGGACCAATTCGCAGCCATCGTTCCGCGCCTAATCCTGTGCGACCAAAAAAAATAACCAAAACTAATAAAATAAGACTCAACGCATAAAGTACATAGGCAGAATCAAAAACCAATCGGTGCGGCAGAAAATAAACCAGAATCATAGCTATAAAACTCACAACTACCCAAACAATCTGCCGGCTAAAATAATTTGAACCCACTCCCTCTACCATCGCCATTTTTGAGGATGAATAAAGGGCTAATAGACCCATTATTACTAAGCCAAACACAGAAATGAGAATAACAATATCTAATTTCCGAGTCGTGTTCATGATTTAAATTGAATTAAAATACTCTAATTTTTGCATACAAGGTCTTTTACTTATGCTTCATCATTATAATGCGTTTTTAGACTCGTTTATTTGCTAATATAACTTATCTAATAATAAAGGCAAAAAAGATTTCTTAACTCCTCAGACCAGTTGGGATCGCCCAGATTTTTCGTTCCACAATATGTCGGAAATCGAAATGACTTCCGATGTGCCATTTCAATCTTAAGACATGTGGTAAAAAATCTCGAACTCTTTAGAAAAGAAAGGTTCCGACTTCATTTGGAATAACTCCCATCCGTCATTTAGATCAAAGACAATCCAAAGAACAAAACGCCTACCTGTAAAATAAAAAAGAAATAAAGGAATTTGTAACCAATGGAATTTCAATTTAATAATGAATTCTTATGAGATAATACATGATGTTTTCTTATTATTTAATGAAAGTTTTTAAATAAACCGTAAAAACACAAAGGTATAAAAATTTTTCGTAAAATAATTTTGAAATGTAAAACAGCCATAAATATTTATTCGCCCTTCTATAATTTTTCTAAGCTTTCTTAAAATCTAAAACTAATATATTAAAATTGGAAATTAATAATTAGTTCCAAGCGAATCACTATTAATAATTACATCTTCTTCCATGTGATTTGTTTGCAGAGTATCTTTTTTAGCAGCTTTGGCAAGTCTGATTTTTTCCAATTCATAACTGTATTTACCCTGATAATAAAAATATCTTTTCAGATAATTTCCAGCAATTGGCGCTGCAACACTGCCACCTGACCCTCCATTTTCTACTAAAACACAAATAGCAATTTCAGGATTTTCGAAAGGAGCAAATCCAATAAACCAAGCATGGGGTTTACCATGTGGATTTTGAGCAGTTCCTGTTTTACCTGCAACGGATATTCCCCAAACTCCAGCTCTCCACCCTGTTCCCCCTTTCACAACTTCTCTCATTCCTCGTAAAATTACTTCGTACACAATTGAATCTACTCCAGCTATGTATTCTGACTTTTGTTGAATTATTTCCCAGGTTCCAGTAACTGGATCTAACAACTTAAGTCCGAGATGTGGTTTTACTAAAACGCCGCGATTGGCCAATATTGAAACAAATTGCACCATCTGTAAAGGGGTAACTAACAATTCACCCTGTCCGATTGCCAGGTTAGCCAGCATTCCCTGAGTCCATCTACCTCGACCATAAATCCTGTCGTAGTATGCTTTAGTTGGCACTAAACCAGGATTCTCATCGGTAAGTTCGATGCCAGTTCGCTCGCCAAAATGAAACAACTTACTATAGCGAGACCATACATCAATACCTATGAGCAAACCCAGTTTGTAAAAATAAACATTGCATGAATTTTTAATAGCATTAACCATATCTTGAACACCATGTCCATCTGCTTTCCAACATCTAATTGTTCGACGTCCCAATTTGAAATAACCAGGACAATTGGCTGACCATGAAGGAGTAACTATTTTTTCATTCAAAGCTGCTATTGCAGCAACTAATTTAAATGTGGAACCGGGTGGGTATGCACTTTGGCAAGCTCTATCATAAAGCGGATGGTGTGGATCATTCAACAGTTTGTTCCATATATCAGATGGTATTACCCCAGTAAAATAGGAAAGATTATAATCTGGTTTAGATATTAAAGTCAATATTTCTCCGTTACGTGGATCCATAGCAATTAGAGCACCACGTTTTCCTTGCATAAGAGAGTCAGCGTAAATCTGGAGACGCAGATCAATACTTAAATAAAGTTGTTTTCCTGGATATGGATAGGCCGATTTTTCTCGTGACAATTCTTTAACCACTCTCCCAAGAGCATCAACCTTAACAAATTTTACTCCTTTTCTTCCTCTTAATACTCGATCATATCGTCGTTCTAAGGCCTTTTTCCCAATGATATCTCCTTGTTCCAGATCTGGATACAATTTCAATTCTTTCTCATCTACCTCTCCCAAAGTACCTAAAAGATGAGCCAGACCCGAAGAATATACATAATATCTTTTAGGTTCACTTTTCCATTCCACACCAGGCAAATCAATAATGTTTTCTTGTATCCAGGTTAGTTTCTTCCAATCAATTTGCCTTATTACTTTTACTGGTTGAAAACGTCCAGCTTTTTTTAATTTTTGTTTTATCTCCTTAACGGATAAATTGCCCAATTTCGCAATCACTTGAATAGTCTTTTTGGTTGTTTCATTCGGAACAAGATAAATTGAGAACGCAGGCCGATTTCCAACAATCAATCTCCCGTTTCTATCATATATATTCCCACGAACCGGGTTTTCTGTGATTATTTTTACACTGTTTTGTAAACTTTTTTTTGAATATAACGGCGCATCGGTAATCTGTAAGCGAAAAAATCGAAAAATCAGAATACAAAAAATGAGAATCAAAACTGAATAAAAAACATTTTTTTTCTTATTTAATTCGAAGTTTGTCATAACTTTAAAATTTATTCATGTAACCATGTTTGAACGATATAGTGTAAAAAACCGCCTAATATAAGTGTATACAATGTATTTGGAATCGTATAAAGAAAAATCAAAGATTGAAAAGTAAATTCTTCTCCCAGCGTGTAGATGAAAAAGTAACACAAGTCATGAACAAGCGAACTCACTAATAAAGTTAAGAAAAATTCAGTTCGAGGAGAAAATCTACCAATCAATATCCCCGCTGTGAAACCAGCTAAAGTTTTTGCCAGAGCAGTCAATCCCAATAAGTGTGTGCTCAACAAATCCTGAGTAAGACCAACTATAAATCCAGCGCTCATACCTAAACTAGGACCGCGAAGTAGCGCATAAGAAACTAACAAAACAAGTAATAGATCGGGGCGCCAATTGAAAATTTGTAAGTATTTTAAAATGGTTAATTGTACAAGTAATACAATAAGAAAAAATATGCTGAACTTAATGTCAAGCTTATTCAATCTTCAGTGACTCCTTTTTCAAGCTATCTGTAGGAACGATTATGAACACTTCCTCAAGTCGATTAAAATTAACGGCTGGTCTTACTTTTATTTTTTTAAATAGCTCATAATCACTCTGTTCAACTTCTGCAACTACTCCAATTTTTAATCCGGGCGGATATATCTGGCTCAGCCCCGAAGTAATTACAACCTCACCCTGTTCAACCTCAACATCTTTTGGTATATAAAGGAGGTCTAGCCAGACATTACCTCGCCAAACAATAGTACCAACCTCTCTACTGGACTGCAGTCGAGCACTCACTAATGAATTCCGGTCTAAAAGTATCTGTGCGATGGATTGATGTTTTTCTGCAATAAAAATTCTTCCCACTAATCCCTGATCTGTAACTACTGCCATATTTTTATGAATACCATCTGCCTCTCCTAAATCCAGTATTACCGATCGTACTGCACTTTCCTGTCCGAATCCTATTACTCTTGCCGATTTAACTTCCAGTGGATATTCGCGCTTAAATTGTAACAGACGCCTTAAACGCATATTTTCAATAAGAACTTCGCGAAGATGCTGATTCTCCAGGGACAATTTCAAGTTTTGTTTTCTCAAACGGTTATTCTCTTGCCGCAGATTTTCCCAAATTTTTATCTTCCTTTCTACCACATCTACCCAGCTTACTACTTGTAACACAACAATCCTCAAACCTCTAAGAATAAATGGGTTATTAAAATTCATCAGGAAAATAGAAACAAATATGTAAAATCCAAGCAGGAAGGCAGTCTGTCGTCTAATAAAAAGTCGGAAAAAGGGTCGCATAAGATTCTGGAGTTCAATCAGGTCAATAAAAAGTAAACATTATTAGATATTTCTTATTCACTTAGTTTTTTTCAGAAACCTATAACTATAAACCAATTCTATAATAATTTTAAAATATGAGGTACAATTATTTAAATTTCAGGTTAAAAAGTTTTTATTTATTACATAAATTTAATAGACATATAGTTTTTAATTAATAAATTTAAATTCTTCTCGATTTTAGTAATACCTTATGATACCGGTTGAAGTCATTCAATATTTTTCCAGTGCCTCTTACAACTGAAGTTAAAGGATCTTCTGCTACATTGACCGGCAATTGCGTTTCCTTCTGTAACAATTCATCTAATTTCCGAAGCAACGCTCCACCTCCAGTCAAGATAATTCCATGATCAAGGATATCGGAAGACAATTCTGGAGGAGTTCTTTCCAGGGTAAGTCTAACAGATTCACAAATGGTATTTATAGGATCCATCAAAGCTTCTCGGATTTCAGCAGAATTTACCTCAACTGTTTTTGGAATTCCATCAATGAGATCGCGACCTTTAACATTTGTTACGATTTCTTCCTCTAACGGCATAACACTGCCAATTTCGCATTTTAGACGTTCAACAGTTTTTTCTCCAATCAAAAGATTATAATTTTTTTTGAAATATTGATGTATTGCTTCATTCATTTCATCACCACCAATCCGGATAGAAGTATGTAGAACAATACCACCTAAAGATATTACAGCAATTTCAGTTGTACCGCCACCGATGTCTACAATCATATTTCCTATAGGTTTTTCAATATCTAAACCAATGCCGATTGCCGAGGCCATAGCTTCGGCTACTAACCAAACTTCACGAGCACCCGCCCGTTCAGCACTATCACGAACAGCCCGTTTTTCAACTTCTGTGATACCTGAAGGTACACATACTACAATTTTTCCAATAGAAATTCGATTCACACTGGCTCTTTTAATAAATTCTCGAATCATCACTTCCGTAGCTTCAAAATCGGCAATCACACCATCTTTCAGTGGCCTAATAGTTAAAATTTCTTGATGTGTTCTTCCAACCATTTCCTGGGCTTCAGAACCAACCGCTAAAACTTTTCCACTATTTTCTTCAAAGGCAACAATAGAAGGTTCATTTACAACAATACCTTTGTTCCTCACATAAATCAGAGTATTCGCCGTTCCCAGATCAATGCCAATATCATTGGAAAGAAATCTGAAAAATCCAAACACCATATTCACTCCATTCTTTTAAAAATCAATGTTTAAAATGTCGTACTCCAGTAAATAACATGGCCATGCCATGTTGAGATGCCGCTTCAATCACTTCATTATCTCTTTTGGAGCCACCAGGTTGAATAACAGCTTGGATTCCAGCTTTTGCTGCTTCATCAATACCATCTCTAAATGGAAAAAAGGCATCGGATGCCATAACAGCTCCTTGTGTATCATGGCCCAATTCTTGCGCTTTCATTCTTGCCAACTTCACCGCATCTACCCGTGACATCTGACCGGCTCCTACACCAATCAATTGTTTATTTTTTACAAAAACAATAGCATTTGATTTTACATGTTTCACAATCTTCCAGGCAAAAAGTAAATCCTCACGCTCGTTCTTTGTAGGTTTTCTCTCAACAACAGATTCCAACCTGTCTGGATCATAATCCATAGTATCAACATCCTGCATCAAGATACAACCATTTAAATATTTATATTCTTTTTCACCTTTCCGTTTGTCAAATAATTTACATTTTAATAAACGTAAATTTTTCTTTTTTTGCAAAATCTCAAGAGCAGTAGAAAAATAATCCGGGGCAATGACACACTCATAAAAAGATTGGTAAATGAGTTCGGCAGTTTCTTTATCAACTATACGATTGAGTGCAATTATTCCACCAAAGGCAGAAATAGGGTCTCCAGCTAAAGCTTTACTAAAAGCTTCGGCCAAATTTTCGGCAGCCGCTACACCACAGGGATTAGTATGCTTGATTATTGCAGCCGATGGTTCCTCAAATTCTGCAATTAAACCATAAGCCGCGGTCACATCAACATAATTATTAAACGACATTTCTTTGCCGTGCAATTGTTCAATCTGATAATCCCCACCATTTGCAGAAAAAATCCTGTAAAGTGCAGCTTTTTGATGTGGATTTTCACCGTAGCGCAGATCCTGTTGTTTTAAAAAAAACATACTTACCTGTGAAGGTAAATCAGTCTTCTCTATTTGAGACATTAAATAAGAAGAAATCTGTGAATCATAATAGGCAGTGTAAAAAAACGCCTTTGCAGCCATCGACCGACTAAAATCAACTGGAATTGATCCGTTATTTTCTTCGAAAAGTTTTAAGAACGTTTCATACTGATCTGGTTGGTATAATAATACCACATGCTCATGGTTTTTTGCTGCTGCCCTTAGCATTGCCGGTCCACCAATATCTATCAGTTCAATCATTTCTGCTAATGTTTTTCCATCTGTTTGAGTATACCGCAGAAAAGGATACAGATTGACTACGACCAGATCAATTGGTTGTATGCTTTGCTTAGCTAATTGGTCTAAATGTTTAGGAATTCGACGGGCTAAAATTGCGCCATGAATAAAAGGGTGAAGGGTTTTCACTCGACCATCAAGAATTTCTGGAAATCCTGTGATATCTTCTATTCTTGTTACTGGAATCTTATTTTCTAATAAATAAGTGTAAGTTCCCCCACTGGAAATAATGCTCACACCATTTTCTACTAATTTTGATGAAAGTGGGACAATGCCCGTTTTGTCCCAACAACTTATCAAAGCTCGGCGAATTTTGATTAAATCGGTCATTTTGAATTATCAACAATATATTATTATAAAAAATTTATTTTTTATTAAAAATAACACGGTTTCCAATAACTTGAAAATCAGTGGTCAAAATTTTTTTAAGAGCTTCAGAATATAGCTGATGTTCTACCTTCAGAACTGTCGAAGCAATTTCTTCCGGCGAACGGCAAGATTCAATATCTACTGGACGTTGCATAACAATAGGCCCCCGATCGTACTCATTATTAACAAGATGAACTGTCACACCGCTAACTTTTGCGCCTGATACAAAAACTGCCTCATGTACATGCATTCCATACATCCCTTTGCCCCCAAAAGCCGGTAACAATGCTGGATGAATATTGAGAATACGATTGGCATATTTTTCTACCACAATATCAGGAATCTTCTTTAGGTAACCTGCCAGAACAATCCATTCAATATTGTAATTGTTTAAAACTTCCAATAAAGCTTTACCAAAATCTTCCGACGTATGATATTGTTTTGGTGGAATTGTGTAAACTGGAATGTCGTTCTCCTTCGCAAATTCAATTGCTCCCGCTTTCGAGTTGTCCGTAATCAAACAACAGACCCTCGCTGGTATTTTCCCTTCCTTTATACTATGAAAAATTTTTTTAAAATTGCTACCCCGTCCTGAGGCAAAAACAGCAATATTCTTCACAAATTCTCCCATAATTTAACCGTTAAATATAATATTCTAATCATAATGTGTCAAATGTAAATGTATCTGGAATTAATGCTTACACATACTTCTTAATAAAAAGATTTAATTTAAGAACTTTATCTATAATTTCCATCTAATTCGAATTGGATTAGTTTCCAACTCTCCTTGAACACCCACAGGTAACGGGCACATTTCCATAAAATGACCATAGGGGAAATCCAAAACAACAGGTATGTTTCTAGGAAAAAGATATTCTATCTCTGACCAGATATTGAGAATATCTCCATTATGTAAAAACTTCCCTAATATTAACCCGGAAACCTTGTTTAGAAACCCAGCCAATTTCAATTGAACTAATGACCTTTCAATTTTATAGATTGGTTCGTTAACATCTTCTAAAAATAATACTACCTCATTTAACTCAGGGAAATAAGGAGTTCCAAGAAGAGTATTGATTATTGAAAGTGTTCCACCGATAAGAACTCCTTTAGCTGTACCATTTCGCACGATCCTGACTTTTTCTGTTTCCAAATCCGCACAATCTATGCTAACTCTTTTCCCAGTCAGCATTTCCAGAAAGAGATTGATGTAAGGATTTTTTTCATGGAATTGGCTGATCAGAGTAGGCCCAGAGATACTCCCTAAACCTGTTTTTTTCAACAAGGCCCACTGAAGAGCGGTTACATCACTGAATCCCACTAAAAGTTTTTTTGAATTATTCCATTTTCTAAAATTAATTTCAGTTAGTAATTGGCTACTACCTGCTCCACCTCTAACCGCAAAGAGTATAGACACTTCGGGATCTTCAAGGAAGCGATGAATATCAGCTATACGGTCACGTACACTTCCAGAATAGAATCTAAACCGTCCAAACAGATGTGGGGCTAATTTAATCTTAAAACCCTTGCCCTCTAGAAGAGCAACACTTTTTTCTATTTGATCTTTATTTATAAAGCCAGCGGGAGCAATTAAGCCAATACATTTTTCCGTTTTTAATGAATGGTGAACAGGCAACATCACAAATTTATACCAATATTTTCAAAGCCAACGCAGCTGCTCCTAAAAGACCAGCCTTATTTCCTAATAAAGCAGCTTTGATTTGTACATTCTCCCGACTATTTTCCATAGACCGCTGTTTAGCAGCTTTATCGATTTTTTGAATATATTCCTCACCAGCTTCACTTAATCCACCACCTACAATAATAAGTTCGGGATTAAAAATATTAATGATACTTGCCAATCCGGCCCCTACATATTCAGCATTTCGATCAATAGCCTGTTGTGCCAGCGATTCGCCTTCTTTCGCTCGATCAAAGATTTCTCTGGCATCTCTAACAAAATTATCAGGATTAGTCTCATTATAATCTTGAATTAGTGCATTTGCTGAACCATATCTTTCCCAACAACCTCTTCCACCACAGTTGCATGGTCGCCCATCATAAGCGATGGTAATGTGTCCTAACTCTGCACCTGCATAAAAAGGACCGCGATAAATTTCCTTATTCAGAATAATTCCCCCTCCAATACCAGTTCCCAGAGTTATGCAAATTACATAAGATTTACCTCTTCCTGCACCGTAAACAAATTCCCCATAGGCCATTACATTAGCGTCATTATCCACAAATACTGGTAGATCAAACCGCGATTTTACAAAATCAGCAATAGCAACATCGCGCCAATATTTAAAATTGGGCGTTCCCCCTTTTAAGTAACCCCGCTGGACATCAACACATCCTGGAGTACCTATACCGATAGCTGAGATAGAGAGGTTTTCTTGCCTGGCAAATTCTAATGCTCGATTAATTAAATCTGCAAGATTGTTTAAAATTATCTCATTCGGTGCATCGGAGGGGGAAACCACTTGATCTTGTTGAATTAAATCTCCCTTTTCTGAACAAATACCATATTTGATAGCCGTACCTCCAATATCAATTCCAATAGCATATCGTAATTTTTTCATCTTACTCTCACCCGATTTTCAATTTTTTCTGCCAGATTCTTAACAGCTTTAAATAATTCAAAATCCTTTTCAGTAAAATCAATATTCCGTCGTTTCATCATTCTTTCAGCCACCTCAACAGCTTTTTCAAACTGAAATTCACGTAAACCTCCACTACCACCCCAGGAAAAAGATGGGATAAATTTTGGAGGAAAACCTGAACCATAAACGTTACAATTTACTCCAACAATCGTTCCAGTATTAAACATAGTATTAATTGCCGTTTTTGAATGGTCTCCCATAATTAAACCAAGAAATTGTTTACCAGTAGCCACCGGATACCCATTTAAAAAAACTGTTATTTCTCCATAATTATTTTTTAAATCAGAATTATTTGTATCGGCACCAATATTTACCCATGATCCTAAATAGGAATGTCCTAAAAATCCTTCATGTTGTTTATTTGAATATCCCTGAATAATACAATTCTCTATTTCGCCACCAACTTTACAAACAGGACCTATACTGGTATTTTCATAAATCTTTGCTCCAACCTTAACCACACTATTTTTACCAATAAAAAGAGGTCCTTCTAAAAAAACATTTGGCATAATCTTGACACCCTCATCAATCAATACAGGACCATCTTCTGCATTAATCACCGTCCCAGGCATTATTCGTGCTCCCTGTCCAACATAAATTTGATCCTCATTCATAAGGCTTACCCGTGGATCAATCTTTCCTTTTTTCAAGCCCAATAATCCCATTAATGTAAAATCCGAGTAGAGCTCATTCCCATTTTCCTCAACTAAATGCCAAGGATAATTGATCAATTTTGCAGAATGTTCACTAAATGATAGATCATTCAGTACATTTTCTGATAATAAAATTCCATCATTGATATAATCTTTTAACGACTTCCCTGAAATTTTAAAAGCCACAATCTGTTCATCACAGACAAGAGCCTGATTTGTATCGAGCCCCATTATTGTTTCTTTATCAGCATGACGAATCAACAACCTTCCATTTAGAAAAAGAATTTCATTTAGATTATCAAAGTGAATAATCCCTTGATGATTCAAGCAATTGTCTGCCAGATATTTTCTACACAGGAATTGTAATTTGTATCCTGGAAAATGAAGTTTTATTTTTTCATATAAGCTCAAAGCTCCACATCGAAGTTCCCAAACAGGGCGAAAATAAACCAGTGGTAATAGATTTTTATATCCTTCATCTTCAAAAATAACTATTTCCATTTTTATCATCCGTTTATATTAAATTTATATACTTTCTCGACCCAACTACAAACGGGCTTATCATTTACTCTAGCTGGTGTCCACAAACTCTTTTTTGCAGCTTGAATAGCTCTTTCCAGGCATTTCTCAGAACCAGTACTATTTTGTAATACCTCAACAGATTCAATTTTCCCTTTCTCATTCACAAGTAATAATAAACTTACATATCCCCTACAGGACATCTCAGAAATATCAGGATACACCTCTAATAAAGGTCTGGCAGGAACCTCTACAGGAACTCCCCCAGCACCTTCTTCCCCAAATTGTACTCCAGGGATCTCATTTAAAATAATTTCATCAGGTAATTCTGCATTTTCAACAGCGACGGGTAATCCACTCAACGGTCGGCGAGGTGGTAATGGTCGACCTCTCTTCTTCTGTTCTGTCTGGGGAATGTCGCTCACATAGATCTCAATATTTATTTTTCCACGAAAATTATAAGATATTTTATTAAATCGAGGAAATATGTAGAAAATTAATGTTATTAAAGATAAACTTATTAACAAAGTAACTCGAAAAACATTCTGATAATACACTTTTTTTTCTTTACCTGACAACATAAAATTCAAAATAAAATTAATAATTTTTTAAGTAAATTCTTATTTTAATTAATATCATTACTTCTAATAACTTAAATTTTTTTTATTTATTTAATTTAAAAAATACCCATCTAAATACAATAAAATTAATTTAAATCATCATTTTTTTAAAGCGAATTTGTAAAAAAGACTAAAATTATTTCATACAAATTCCTTAAATATCAAACCAAATTAACTCTTGTTCGACCCAATTGATTATCCTACGAAATATATATTAAACAAGATATGAATAATTTTACTTTTTACTTTTTAAAACAACAACTTAATATGAATATTTTTTATTAAAAACGTTATGATCACAATAATAAATATGAAAAATCCATTAAATGTAACTAATCTAAGGTTTATTTGATATAAAAAACATTAATAAAATTTTATGGTTATAATTGATCTTAATTCATATTTTTCTCATTTTTTATAATACTTAACTCTTGTTAAGTTGCTTCATTCAGATGTTCTTATTTTTGTTGAGTCAGTTTTGTCAAAAAAGCGATTATTAGAATGAACTTTTGTCTGAGATTAATCAGATATTGTAAGACAAACAAAGTGTAAAATCATATTTTACACAAATTTAATAATAAACTATTATTATACAAATTCTTAAATTATTTTTTATAAAGCAGATCCTAAAATGGAGATAAATTGAACGAGAGGAATTTTTGAAACATGTTCAAAAGATAATATATAAACAAAAAGCAGTGTTCATAATGAACACTGCTTTTTATTCAAAACAATCCAACTACTATTTTTTCAATCGGAAAGTAAATGGAATTGTCATCCATACTTTCACATATCGATCGCGCTGCTTTCCGGGTTTAAACTTAAACTGTTTAGCCGCCGCAACAGCCGCCTCATCTAACATTGGATGAGATTTCACTACTTCCACTTTTTCCACATCACCTTTAGTCCCAATCAAGACTTTAACCACAACCATTCCTTCGATTCCTGCCTTTCTAGCTAGTTCGGGATAAACAGGTTCTACACGCTTAATAACTTCTGGTTTTTCTGATAAAGCATAAAATTCCACAATCGGTTCTTCTTCTTCTTCAGGTGGAGGAGGTGGCGGCGCTTCTTCTCCTACCGGCTGTGTAAAATCAATTTCAGTTTCCTCAATAGTTAATTCATCTGGAATATCCTCGTCCTCTGAAGCCACCGGAATTGCCGGACGAGCCGGGGGAGGTGGACGATTGATTTGTTCTGTTTGAGGGATATCCACTGTCTCAATTTTAATATCCACCTTTTTTTCTAATTTGTACTCCGGCTCAAATTTTTTAAATGAATAAAAAACACCTATTAAAATAACCAGTGCTATTATTAACGAGGCTTCCAGAATCTTTCGGTACTTGAGTTTCAAATCCACATCCGGATTTTTGTAAATAAGTTGGTATTTTGCCATAAGCCTCACCTCAACTGGTTGGTATTGCTGAATAATTTACTCGCAAAGCATTCGCTTTGCGGAGTTCTTGCTGAATATCGGTTATCATCCCCATATCCGCATCCTTATCAACCTTGAGTGAAACAATAAGCTGGGGGTCTTCTGCAAGCTTATTCCATACAATGGTTCTCAGATCTGTAACTTTTTTAACAGTCACATCATCAATAACAACATTATTAAATCGATCAACCCAAATCGTGGTCACGTGCCTACGAGAAGGTAACTTTTCAATTTTCATAGCTTCAGGCAGATTGACCTTCAGGCCGGTATATTCTCTAAGTACTGTACTAACCATAAAGAAAATCAGCAATTGGAAGATAATATCCGGCATGGATGCGGTAGGAATCCCGATTTTCATTTTAATTTTTTTCTGAATCTTAATAGCCATTTATTTTCCCTCGACTGTATTCAACAAAGTATTCTATTAGTTAAATAAATTCAGGCTTCTTCCGGTTCCGCTATTGAGATTCGCGTTGCTCCTGCCTTTTTTAATTGATCAATGACTTTGATATAAATCTCATACTTGGTTTTTCGAGCAGTCTTAACTGAAACGATCAGTTTATCATTCTCCATAATTTTTTCACGAATAACATTATCTACTTCTTCTACCGGGACAATTTCCTCATCAATCAATATCTGTCCAGCATCATTGATCAATAAATTAGTAATATTCTTTTTGCTGATTTCCTTCACTTCTCCAATTGGTGGTAACACTAAATCCAAACCTTTATCCACATCGATAGTAGTTGTTACCAAGAAGAAAATTAGCAATTGAAAAACAATATCAGGAAGCGACGCCGAAGGAATTTCTGGTTCACTTCTTTCTTTCTTTTTAATAATTGCCATGATACACTCTCCTTAAACGCTTAATTATTCTTTATCAAATTCAATGAGTGTATCAACTAATTGAACTGATGCTTCTTCCATATCAATGATTAACTTATCGATACGTGCTGTGGCCCAGTTGTAAAAAAACTGAACAATCATAGCAACAATCAGGCCGAAAAGTGTGGTGAGCAGTGCCTGTGAAATACCTCCCGCTACAACAGCAGGAGAAATATCATTGGCCGTTTTGATTGAGTCGAACGCAACAATCATACCCCAAACCGTCCCTGTAAATCCAAGCATAGGAGCAACTACAATGAAAAAACCAAGCCAAATCATTCCCTTTTCCAGAAAAGCCATTTCGATGGAACCAGCGTTAGTAATTGCTTTTTCCACAAACTCGATCCCTTCTTTGGCTCGCATCAAACCGGCATGGAAAATGGAGGCAACAGGTCCGCGAGTATTTTCACACACTTCTAAAGCGGCTTCCGTTCCACCTTCCTTAAGTGCGGTACGTACTCGCTCAATAAAACGACGCGTATTAATTCCGGCACGCCACAAAGTCCACATTTTGGCCAGACCAATTGCTATTCCCAGCACAAGACAAACAAGAATAGGCCACATGAAGCCACCACCTTGTTGAAATAATTGGACCATAACAAATAGACCTCCTAATTCAGTTTCTTTTATTATTTATTTAACTAATATTTGGCAAATTATACATATATCAAATTATAAAGTCAATATTTTTTTAATATTTCCCTGTACTTTCTGTCGATTCGTTTTTATTCAACATAGTGATCCTAACTGCTTCATCAAATGAATTCAATGCGGCATGAAATTGATTATCATTTTGCAGTAGAATATAATAAAATCCTTCTCTCTCCCAGAAATGCCTGGCAATTTCAGCTTTAATTCTGGTAGAGATGAATTTAAGATCTCTATTAAAGGCCTCTTCATCGATTTTTATACCTTTACTCTTGCATAAAAATTTGAATTCGTTCAAAATTTCATCAGTTACAACAAACTCATCATTGAACTTTTTTAAAGTGGTTTTGATTTCTGGATGTTTACTGGCAATTTGTGTGGCATATTCAAAAAAAACCCGTTTTATTAAAAATTTATTGGTTAACTTGGGTGAACGGGAATAGCTTTTATATGGAACAATAATATCTGGACGAATGCCTCCACCACCATAAACTACTCGACCAGCTCGGGTATAAAACTTGGGCCGATTTTTTAGGCTATCTTCACTTGTCCAACTGGTATCAGCGGTCTCAGCATAATATTCTTGAAACTTCTTGCCCTTATAATCTCTTTGAATCAACCGTCCGCTTGGTGTGTAATACTTAGCAGTAGTAACCCGAACAGCAGAACCATCGTTTAAAGGAAACTCTTTCTGGACAAGACCTTTACCAAAACTGTTCCTACCAATAATCAAACCACGATCATAATCCTGGATAGCACCAGAAACAATCTCAGATGCCGATGCCGAACCGCGATCTATCATGATAATAAGTGGAAAATCGTATACAGGGCCAGTTCGCCATTGATCTGAATAGAATTTCTCTATTGAACGGTTATTTCGTCCACGAGTTTCTACAATCAATTGATGACCTGGTATAAACATACCAGCCATTTTTACAGCTTCGTGTAAATATCCACCTGGATTACCACGCAAATCCAAAATCAATCGCTTCATCCCCTGCTTTAACAATTCTTCAATGGCAGCACGAGTCTCTTCAGTGGTCGTTGCGGCAAACCTATTTACCCAGATGTAGCCTGTACTATCATCAGCCATGAATTTCATCGAAACTGTGTATATAGGAATAACATCCCTAACAATCGTAATTTCAAAAGGTTCTTCAACACCATCGCGCAGAATTGTTACGTTCACCGATGTACCTTTCGGACCTTTTAGTTTCTTTGGAACTTCTTCTCTAGTAATACCAATAACTGATTTGCCATTGATTTTGATAATCTTATCTCCGGGAAGTAAACCCAAACGCTCAGAAGGAGAACCCGCGATTGGGGATATAACTGTTATATATCCATCAATTACATCAAATTCAATTCCAATACCTTCGTAATGTCCACTAAAACTTTCTTTATTAGCCTTAACCTTTTTGGGCTCTATATATACACTATGAGGGTCTAATTCGCTTAACAGGCCTGATATTGCACCTTCAATAGCCTTATCCCACTCCACATCTTCAACGTAATACCATTTAACTAAAGAAACTACCCGCATAAATTTATTTATTTGCTCCTTTGAGAGATCGTGAACATCCGCAACCAATCCATGATTTAATAAGACACCGATTCCCCCACAAACAATTAAAATAAAAATAATGATGACGGGCGTCTTTTTAAAACGAACCATCTATTTACCTCCATCAAATATATATTTTGAGTAAATACCTATTCTAAAAATTTCATTTATTTTTTCTACACTTTTTAACATTAATCATTTTTCAAGGACTTTGCACTAATTTTTTTGACAAATTTAACTTCCCAACTTTCTTCAAGTTCAATTTTAAAAGAAAAAACCACTGCTGAGCTCTGGTAGACTCTCTCAAACCCTGCTTCAGATTGTGAAATCGTTTCGACAGGACATCTCCACACACGGGCTTTTTGATCACTCATTAAATCGATTTGTATATCATTATATTCATCGACCAATCCAAGATGTTGTATATCAGAAATTTCTCCAGAAGAAGCTAGATTTTTCGGTTGTATGGTTGCATTATTAGAAAAATAATAGCGATCATCGGCATATCCAGCCAAAAGACTGAAATTAAATTCAACACCAAACCACACTGGTAATTTAGTTTGATTATATGAGTTTAATTTATAATAAATATTTATCTGCGGAGTTTTTTTGTTCAATTCAATAATTTTCGTAACCGTTAGAGGAATTTTTTCATGACCAGACTGAATATTACCCTCTCTCTCCAAAACAACTCTCAGAAAATTGCTATCATTCTCCTTCCTAATTGTTCGATACTCTCCCAGAGCAAAATCACCCAACTCTTCATATCTGGCCGCCTGAAAATCTGTTAAAGTGGTACCCTGTCTGAAAAAATGATCTATTAAAGATTTACGTTCATAAAAATCATAATTTAAATATTTCTCCAATCCTTCTTCCTTGCTCGAAATTAAATCGTGAATACTCGCGATAGAATCATCATATCTCGTATTACTATTCGTTTTTGCTTGATTCTGGGATATTAACAATTTTTGATGATACCCTTCTTCATGACGTGTTAATGTATTTAAAAGATTGAAATTCTTTGGTAAGTAATCTAACTCAGTTATTCTTCCACCACGGGCAGGTTCCAGGTATAAATTTAACTGAGGTGTTTCTAAAATGATTTCATCATATCCATCACTATTATAATCGAATTCCAAAAGAGCTGATGATTGTTCTCTCTTATTGGCTTTCCTTAAAAGTTTTTCTGCTTCAAGTATTTTCCGATAAACAGCATGCCTTAAATGTCCCAGATATAATCCACCAAACACACCATGCCAGTAAGGGCAATTACACTGGCCAGCCCAGAGGTGATCCAGGGCCTTATCCAAAATTGGATCGTCTTTAAATTCCTTCGCTTTCCAGATTTGTGAACTTACATACAACATTTTTTTATGCATCTGATTCGCTTCAGGATATTTGGCCATAAAATTCCGCCAGAATCCTCCACGGACAAATACACCGAATTTATCATAAATATGATGTTCTTTCAGGTAATGTTCAAATTCTTCATATTTCTGGAAAGCTTTCGGGAATAAAGTCCATTGCATCATTTCTGCATAAGATGCAGTTGGTAGATAAATCCGCCCTATTGGTTTCATTTTATCAATCATTTCGGAAAAATGCACCATTTCAATCCAAGCCAGATTTTCGCATATTTCCTGGAGAAATTGTTCTAACCACTTATTTTTAAAAACATGTTTATACGTTCCAGGCCAAACACCAAATTTTTCTCCGTCATCCGCAAAAACAATTAAACAATCCTCTCGATCGGCAGCAAATTCCCGAAGATATTCAATAGTAACCACAGGATTCTGGAACGGGATAGTATATCTCAATTTCTGGCTAATGGGAAAAATGTTGACCGAACTGCCGGAATCTTCAGTAATATAATACCCTGACAAATCCTTATTTTCCAGACCAGAATATCTAAAATGGGCATCATCAATAACAGTATACTCTATACCTGCTTTTCGCATGATAGTAGGAAGCGTGGGTTCCCAAACTCTCTCAGCTAACCACATTCCTCGCGGTTGTTGACCAAATTCGCGGAGAATCCATTCCGACAACTTTTGAATCTGACCAATTCCATCTTTTTGAGGAACCACCGAAAGTATTGGCTCATAAAACCCACCACTCATAATCTCAACCTGTCCACGAGAGGTCATCTCTTTTAACTGTGTAATGTGCTCGGGAAAATGTTTTTTTATCCATTTAAGTAAAATGCCTGTGTAATGTATGTTGATTTTAAAATCAGGATATTTCTGAATAACATCTAAAAAAGGTTGATATGCTTTATGATATGCTTCTTCAAAAACAAAATCAAAATTACCAACAGGTTGATGACAATGAATCCCGAAAGCGAATTTTATTTTTCCCATCCAAATCTCCCATGAAGTCAAGGTAAAAGCACAGCTGCCGCAATTACAGTGGTCCAATTACCGTTTTTGTCCCCTAAAGCCGTTTGTGTAATATCACGGGTTCTAACAATTTTGCCACTAATCTTCCATAACTCTTTTTTTTCGTCCCAGCTTGCATTAGGATCAAAATCTACACCTAAAATAGTAGCTAACATCATAGCTGCCAGATCTTCGGCATAATCACCCGCCTTTGATTCATTTTCACCAAAACTATGATGTTCAGATAAATAGCCATACATCTTCTTATCAGCGGGAATCGCTAATCCAACCGAAGCAGCAATCAACCGATTAGGTTCATTTGTACTGTTTTTACTTAAAACACAATGCGTAATTTGCCCGGGCTTCATTTCTTTTAAGCCAGCTTCTACTGATATTACTTTACAACCTGGCGGAAGAATTGAGGACACTTCAACTAAATTATAAGGTGCAATACGTGCATCTCTTAAAGCCATTTCAAAACTGGCCAATTTTTCTTTATGACGCCCAACTCCTTTGGTAAGAAACACTTTTTTAGGAATATACATCTCTAATATCCCTCACTTTAATTTATCTTCATTATCAATTATTTTGCTCATATCATTGGGATAATAGAAAGTTTCTTCTTGTTCCCACTCTTCTAAACGTCTGCGATTTCGATATTTAACAGCATATAACGCACCTAATAAAACAATAACCATAACAATCCATAGTAAGTTTTCGAAATTCAATACCACATACCATTGATATTTATTCTGTAACCATCGATACCATTGTACTTCAAAATCTATTCGATCCAGTCTTGTAAATTTAAAAAGAGCTTGATCGAAATTGCTGTCCTCTACTTCTGATAAAAAATGTGCCCATCCACCGTGGTTTTTTAAAAATTTATTAAATAAAAACTGAACAGCCGAAAGACATTGAAGATAGGCTAATTGTGCCCTTGCTTCATTGAATGTAAGCAAACTATCTATATCTTTCAGGGGAATAATTTTTTTAGCAAAAATGGCATTCCCAAGACGAATTCCTTTCTGGATGGTGATCGATTCTCCAGATAGATATTCAGCTAATCCTTCATTAAACCAGAGTGGGATGTCTCTATCGTCAAATTTTGCAAAAAAATAAAGATGTGACAATTCGTGTAAAAAGGCTTTTTCCAGGTCGTAAGGTCCCGTCACCCAGGTGGGTTTCTTAATAATGATCCTGTGATGCGAGGGGAAAAAAACTGCATTACTCCACTCAGGTACACTTGCTAATGATAATTTATTAAATTCCTCAATGGTTATCGGAAAATATATGCTTACGCTTGTTTTCAATTTCAATCCAAAAATTTCCTCAAATTTTTTTTCAAACTTCCGGAGAATTTTCAATACTCTTAAAGCTCTCGACTCGGCATCCGGTTTATAAATGAGCTTAAAATTCTGAAATTTCAGTTCTACATAAGATTCTAATAAAACATCATCCGGAAAAAATAAAGCGTTAAATATAATGAGTAAATATAAAATATGCCACTTCATATTTTTATAAAGGCTATTGTTCAAATAAATTTGTCAGTAATTTAATCATTTAATGATAATCACAAATTTTATTTTTTTCTAAATTACTCACTTTAATATAAAATTTTTAACTATTCTAAAAATTCATCGAAAGTAAAGACACACTATTTCATATGTAAACATTAAATTTAAAAACAATCTTTGCCCGGATGTAATTGATTTTACTTGAATATCCAACTTTCAATTTTTTAATCATAAACCACTTAAAAATGTAATTTTGAAAAATATTCTATGTTGAAGTTAAAAATCAGGAATATTCTGTCTAAAAATTGGAATTGAATAACGAGATGGGAAAACGAGCTCGATTAAACTGTTTTAAAATCTTTTTTCACAATATTTTTTAAATTTTTAAATCAAATATATAAGTCATGACTAAAAACCATTATCTTTTCTTAAATACTCGTTCGCAATTCTTTCTCCTTCTTTAAGATCAACTTTCCATAGGAAATATCCACCAGCAATAAATAATAAAAAAACTGATAAGATGCCATTCCGGACATTCTTGGTGATCAGGGTTACCGTTCCCATCATGGTTGGACCGAGAACTGCGGCAAATTTTCCGAGCATATTGTAAAAACCATAAAATTCGGCGGCTTTTTCTCTGGGAATGATCCGTGAATACAGGCTTCGGCTTAAAGCCTGAATTCCTCCCTGAAACAATCCCACCAGTGCCGCCAATCCATAAAAATGCCAGGTAGAATTCATGAAATAGCCCAGGAATGTGATAAGACAATAGCCAATTATTCCTATGATAATTGCCGATTTAACACCGATTTTTTTGGCCATTTTGTAATACACCATGGTTGCCGGAAAAGCGATGAATTGCACTATCAATAAGGCTGCAATTAAGGAACTGTCTGCAAATCCCAAAGATACGCCATAATCCACCGCCATTTTGATGATGGTATCAACACCATCTATATAAAGCCAATAGGCCAAAAGAAAAAGCCCCACGATCTTAAGATATCGGATTTCTTTAAGAGTATTAATTAACTGTTGCCACCCTAGCACCGCAGCTTCTTTTATTTTAACGGGATTATAAATTCTTGGCTCTTTTACCCATAGGAACGTTGGTATGGAAAAAACCGCCCACCAGACGGCAACTGACAAAAAAGCCAGGCGGATCGCCGTTGTTTCATCTGGAATACCAAATGAGTCTGGAAAATTATACATGAGCACATTCAGCAAAAGTAACAATCCACCGCCTACATAACCCAGTGAAAAGCCAAGGGAAGAAACATAATCCACCCTGTTTTTTGGGGAAACACTCGGAAGAAGAGAATCGTAAAAAATATTTCCTCCAGCAAATCCGATTGATGCCAGAACATAAAGCAGTACCGCCATAGGCCAATGCCCTCTTTCAACCATCCAAAGACCACCAGTCATAACAATCCCAAGAAAGGCAAACGTAAATAAGAATTTCCTTTTAGCAGTACCTCGATCAGCTATAGCACCTAAAAAGGGTGCTAAAGCAGCTACCAAAATGGATGCTATGGAATTAGCTAACCCTAAATAAAAAGTACTCTCAGAAGCTGCAGTCCCGGCGCTCCAAAATTTCTTAAAAAAAGCAGGAAAGAATCCGGCCATTACTGTAGTGGCAAAAGCAGAATTTGCCCAATCGTATAGAGCCCACGATATAACACTGCGTCTCTCTTTATCCATAAAATCAATCTACTATTCTTCAAAAAATAGGTCAATTTCATATTTTCAAAAATATTGAATAATATTTATACTTTCTAAC
The DNA here is from genome assembly GCA_964387645.1 of uncultured Calditrichaceae bacterium. Lineage (GTDB taxonomy): Bacteria > Calditrichota > Calditrichia > RBG-13-44-9 > RBG-13-44-9 > CAYLYM01. The sequence continues at coordinate 27,921 of CAYLYM010000001.1, forward strand.
CAAATCTTAAACTCGCTTTTCAATAAGATTTTCAAATACACTCATATCTAATTCTATTTATTCATTGAAAACAATAAAATACATCTAACAAAAACATGCATTTTCATGTTTGATTGAAGATAATATAAGATTTGGCAATTCGTCTGGATGCAATGTCAGTTAATTAAATTACTTAAAGTCAAGTTTGAACATACTCTTTTTTCACCCAGCCTTCAATTTGGACATCGACTTTATACCAGCCTTCCCTCTCCTCCAAAATTTTCAATTTTGTTCCTTTGTAAAGAGGTGGGGCTATGGTCGATGCACTTAAGCTACTATCTGATCGAATATTTAACCTAGATGCAGTAACTATTCCGGTTTTACCAGCAATAGTTATCTCTTCGGCTTCATCCATAGATCGGTCACTTTGGAGAATACGCTCTCGGAGTTTATCCAAAGGAAAAGCAGGTCCAGGATCAGTTTTTCGACTAGGGGAAATTTCTTCATGGCCCAGAATAGTATTTATCGGATAAACTCTGGTGAGAAGTGTGCATATCTCCTGCACAACGTTAATTTGCTCCTCAGTGTATCGATGCCAATATGATGGAACTGTTTCGTTTCGGTGCACCGCTTCTAGTACCTCATCTGCTGTATAATTTCGACCGAACCATGAAAAATACACATCCCCACTTTTATTCAACCGACCGGCATTATCTATCTCGATCCCGATGGAATATTTATTGAGTCCCACTCTTCCCTGATAAGCACTCCTACCTGCATGCCAGGCGATTGTATTAAAAGAGACCAATTGCACAATTCGCCCATCTCTACCAACCACCAGATGTGCTGATGCTTTGGTATTGGGATCACACAGGGTATTTACAGACGAATCCAATGATCCGCCTGCAGTATAATGTATAACAATAGTATCTGGTAATCCTTCAGCAAATTGTCCACCTTTATTGGGAGAATCCTTGCGGGTAACATCATCCCCAATCAGACGATGATTTCTGATTTTCATAATTCCTCCAAGTAAAAGAGAATTATCAACAATTTACTTGCGTATTTAAAGCAAAAAATTTCAAAAAAGATCAACCTTTCGGTTTTTCTTCATCCAAAATTCTGCTATATTTATTACCAGTGATGACTTTTGTCAAACGTCCTACAGCACCACGTTTTTCAAATGTCCGACCCACACTCCAGGTTGCGACAATGCCCGACCAGCCGTACCAAAATTCTGCTGGTAATTCCAATGCTTTGCCTCCTAATAAGGGCACTAAACAGTAATTAAAGAAAATAAAAAATAGTCCTGCATAAACTACTGTAGGGCGGGCTCTTTTAGTGTAGTTATCTCCCTGAGCTAACTCTGCAGTCAAAATTCTTTCTTTAGCAAGCAACTCAGTACGAATTGTTTCCTCAATCTGAGCATCTCGTTTTTGAAGAAGCGCTTCTAATTCAATCTTAAACTTCTGTTTTTCTTCACCACTAAGATGAAATTTATCAACCACTTTACTAACTTCTCCAATCACTGACCCTATACTTCCGCTAAAAACATTACTTAACCAACTCATAATGATTTCTCCTCTATTTTTTTAAACAGGAAAACTTCTACTGAATAATGTTTTTATATTCACCGTTTGAATTTCTGATTATGTATTTCGCAATTTTTAATAGTGATTAAAAATTACCGGATCAATAACGAAATAACCAATCCATGTATGATAAAACCTATATGAAAAGAAAAACTTATTGAAATTATTCAGTTATCGAAAAATAAAAACAGGGTGTTTCTGGTATAAAATTCTCATAAAACAATTCTACACAAAGAATGGAAATTAAAAACTCTTAAAATTTTAAAATTTTATTCTGATATCCGAAATAAAAAACATCTACCAATTTTCTTATTCAACATATTGGATAAACCGGTTTCAATGCATTTTCATTTATGAAGATAATCACCGATATTTCTCATATAAGTCAATTCTTCCTCGCCCATTGGAGATTGATCAAGTACATTCAGGTTTTCTCTCATTTGAAGTAAATTTTTAGCTCCCATCATGCAAACATCAACATGCGGATTGGACAAAACAAAGCGATAACAATCTGATGCAGCTGGCGGGATTTGTCCTTCGGGCATATTTTTTTCTTTTAAAAGTCGGCTCCATCTGGTTGCGGTGAAGGAAACTACGCCCGGTTTATTTTTTCCATCAAGGTAAGGGAAGGTTTCATTTTCGGCACCACGATTAGCGGCATTATAACGAATGTGGAAAATATCAAAGATTCCTTCTCTTTCAAGTTCCGGGAATAGCTTTCTTTCATGGCTGGTTAGCCCAATAAATCGTACCAGGCCCTTTTCTTTCAACCGTAAAGCCTCATCAATTAAACGCCGTTTGGGTCGCTTCGGGAAATAACCCAAAATGAGAACATCTGCATATTCGATTCCCAGTGATTTTAATCCTTTTAGATAAAAATATTTTGTCAGGTATGCCTCATGGGCATAGCTTAATATAGCAATTACCAGGTTGTCTCTTTCTCCTCTCCTGATAATATTTTTAATGGCCTTTTTCATCTCAACCGAGCGACCTTTAATAAAAGTTCCCCAGGTGAAATAGTTACAACCTTTCTCAAAGGCTTCTTCGAAAGCCAGGGCAGACGCACCAAAACTGGAAGAAATACCCAAACGGCCTACTATTAGACCACTCCTTCCCAGTATTCTTTTTTCACTTAAAGTCATTTTTTTTCCTTGAGATTGTTTAAGTTTAATTAAAAAAGTGAATAGAAGTCAATAATTTATTTTATGTAAATTACTTTTTCTTTTTGAGAAAATAATTTCAGGATATTCGTTGAATTCGGAGGATGATATTATGGAATCATTTTTCAGATTGATTGAAAATATACTAACTAGAAAACAACTTCTGGCTTTAAGGCAACCAGGGGTTTACAAATTGACAACATTTTAAAGACCAAAAATTATTTGAAACTCTGCAGTAATTAGCTCTCTAGAAAGCTACCGCATTTTTGATATATTGCACACGCATACTGTCTTTCATTTGTTCAATAGATTTATACTCTCCTTTCTTCAATCCATTCTTGAACGTCTTCCAGAATCTAATGAATCTTAGTAATTCCATCCTTCAAGAAGACTGAAGCAACAATAGCGTAACCCGCACTGACCACAATCATTTTGGTGATATATTTAGCGATGCAAATATTAATGGTCGTTGGCAGAATAGCTTCCACAATATATACTTCAGAAAATAGCGGTGAAACCTAAAACCGAAGGTATTTTTCAACTTTAATCCAGGATAGATTTCTGATAAATATATAATTAACTTTCAATGATGGGTGTCTAACTTTCTATATAAAGCAAAAGGAAAAAGGGAGGAGGTATTCCCTCCTCCCTCAATTATTCTATTGTTCCTGGACTTCCTGCACCTGAGCGGCGTAAATTTGTTCTAATCGTTCGTATAGTTTCCAGCGCTGATTTACTTCCTCCTGGGCTTTTTTCAGCAGCATCCGGGCACGCTCTGGCATGCTCTTGGTCAACATCTTGTAACGGGTTTCATTGTAAACATAATCTTCAAGCGGAATTTTAGGTGCTTTCGAATCCAGTCGGAAGGGATTTTCACCTCGTTTAGCGGCATCAGGATTAAATCTAAACAATGGCCAATAACCAGAATCTACCGCTAATTTTTGCTGCTTTAGTCCATATTTCATGTTAATACCATGTGCAATACAGTGTGAATAGGCAATGATTAACGAGGGTCCATCATATTTTTCGGCTTCTATCAGCGCCTTCACTAATTGTGTATCATTAGCACCTAAAGCTACACGAGCGACATAAACATAACCATAACTTAGAGCCTGCAATGCCAGATCCTTCTTCGGTATTGGTTTACCAGCCGCAGCAAATTTTGCCACCCCACCTAAAGGTGTAGCTTTGGACATTTGACCACCTGTATTGGAGTAAACCTCGGTATCCAGTACTAATACGTTGACATTTCTGCCCGATGCCAGAACATGGTCTAAACCACCATAACCAATATCATAGGCCCAGCCGTCTCCACCGATAATCCATACGCTCTTCTTTACCAGAAAATCAACCAGGCTGAGAAGCAGTTTAGCTTCATGAGAATCGATCTGTTGTAATTTTTCTTTTAGAATTTTCACACGCTCCCGCTGCTCATGAATTCCAGCTTCATCAGACTGATCTGCTTCAATAATTTCTTTGACCAGGTTTTCCCCGATTTGGCTTGCCAATTTTTGCAGCAGTTCTTTCGCATGTTCATTTTGTTTGTCAATTGTTAGACGAAATCCTAAACCAAATTCCGCATTATCCTCGAATAAAGAGTTCGACCAGGCTGGTCCACGTCCTTCTTCGTTAAAGGTCCAGGGTGTAGTCGGGAGGTTACCACCATAAATCGAAGAACAACCGGTAGCGTTTGCGACAATCATACGATCGCCGAATAACTGAGAAACAAGCTTTACATAAGGTGTTTCTCCACAGCCAGCGCAGGCACCGGAAAATTCAAATAGTGGCCGTAGAAATTGTGAACCTTTAACGGTATCAACTCGAATGGTTTTGCGATCGACTTCAGGCAGTTTTAAGAAGAAATTCCAATTCTCTCGCTCAGTTGCCCTCAACGGAATCTGTGGTTCCATATTCAAAGCTTTGAAGCCCTCTTTCTGTTTATTTTTAGCCGGACATACCTCTACACACAACTCGCACCCCGTGCAGTCTTCTGGTGCTACTTGAACGGTATACATAGTATTTTCCGGCCATTCTTTACCTCGAACTTTGATTGCCTTGAAAGTATTAGGTGCATTTTTTAAATATTCCTCAGGATAAACCTTAATCCGAATCGCAGCATGTGGACATACCATTGCACATTTACCGCACTGGATACATACTTCTGGATCCCATACTGGAATTTCAAGAGCAATATTACGTTTTTCCCACTGAGTTGTGCCACTGGGAAAAGTCCCATCCACTGGAAATGCACTTACCGGGAGTTCATCCCCTCGTCCTGCAATAATTTCTGCAGTAACTTTTTGTACAAATTCTGGAGCTTCGGGTGGCACCGGCGGTGGCAGCTCAATCGAACTGGTCGCTTTATCCGGCACTTTTACTTCATGCAGATTTTTCAACGTCTGATCAACTGCAGCAAAATTCATCTGGACTACATCTTCGCCTTTTTTGCCGTAAGTTTTCCGGATAGCATCTTTTATTGCCCCAATCGCTTCATCTTTAGGTAACACTCCAGAGATAGCAAAGAAACAAGTTTGCATTATAGTGTTAATCCTTGAACCCATTCCGGTTTTTTTAGCCACGTCATAGGCATTTATCACGTAAAATTTCAATTTCTTCTCAATAATCTGTTCTTGTATTTTACGTGGAAGTTTATCCCATACTTCATCCGGACCATAAGGTGCATTAAGCAAGAATGTGGCACCGGGTACTGCATATTTAAGCATATCATATTTTTCAAGGAATACAAACTGGTGACAGGCCACAAAATTAGCCTTATTGATCAAATAAGTTGAATGAATGGGTTTTTTACCAAATCGCAAATGTGAAGTTGTGACTGCTCCGGCTTTTCTGGAATCGTAAACAAAATATCCCTGGGCAAAATAGTCTGTGCCTTCGCCAATAATTTTAATGGAATTTTTATTGGCACCTACTGTACCATCAGAACCTAATCCCCAGAACATACCCCTGAAGACATCATCTGGTTCTGTCGAAAAATCAGGATCGTAATCAATACTGCTCTTCGTAACATCATCATAAATACCAACTGTAAAATGATTTTTAGGTTCATCCTTTTTCATTTCTTCAAACAGACCATTTACCATTGCCGGCGTGAATTCTTTAGAAGACAATCCATAACGTCCACCAATAACCCGGGGTTTTTCATCAAAGGGTAATTCTCCAGCAGTCTCAGCTTCGTTAATAGCGGTATTCACATCGATATAAAGCGGTTCACCAGCAGCTCCTGGTTCTTTAGTACGATCTAAAGCAGCAATAATTTTAACTGTTTTGGGTAGAGCTTTCAGGAATGCTTTAACTGAGAATGGTCGATATAGTCTAACCTTTAGCACACCTACTTTTTCTCCACGTTCAACCAGGTATTCAACTGTCTCATGTGCAGCTTCAGCACCTGATCCCATCAAAACGATCACACGCTCTGCTTCGGGATGACCTACATAATCAAACAGGTGATAATGGCGTCCGGTCAATTCAGCAAATTTATCCATTTGCTTTTGCACAATTTCCGGACAGGCAGCATAGTAGGGATTTACAGTCTCTCGTGCTTGAAAAAATACATCGGGATTCTGGGCCGTACCACGAATAAAGGGCCTATCGGGTGAAAGTGCCCGCTGCCGATGTGCAATCACCAGATCATCATCAATCATGGCCCGCATGTCTTCCATGGTCAGTTGTTCAATTTTTTGAATTTCATGAGACGAGCGGAAACCATCGAAGAAATGGACAAATGGAACACGAGCTTCCAGGGTAGCGGCCTGCGCTATTAAAGCAAAATCATGTATCTCTTGAATGGAATTAGAGGCAAGAAGGGCAAAGCCAGTCGACCGGGTAGCCATTACATCGCTGTGATCGCCAAAGATAGACAAAGCATGCGTCGCCACAGTACGAGCTGAAACATGGAAAACCGTAGGAGTTAGCTCTCCAGCAATTTTAAACATGTTGGGAATCATTAATAATAAACCCTGTGAAGCTGTAAAGGTTGTGGTTAATGAACCGCTTTGTAATGCACCATGTACAGCACCTGCCGCACCACCTTCACTCTGCATTTCCACTACCGAAGGTACAGTGCCCCAGATATTTTTCTCTCCTACTGCTGACCACGCATCTGCCCACTCGCCCATCGGAGAAGATGGCGTAATGGGATAAATCGCAATTACTTCATTCACTTTATGGGCGACATATGCGGCAGCTTCGTTTCCATCAATGGTCACTTTTTTCCGCGGCATTTTGATCTCCTTTAAAATTATATTTAAAGATGAATTATTTAAATTTTTTATTCTCAGTTTTCCTCTTTACTAATATTATTGAATCCGATCTATCATTCCTGAAATTCGTTTTTAAACCATATTCACCTGAATAAACATTTTATTAAAATCATATAAAGTTATCTAATCAAGCTATGCTTTTCAACACAAAAATATTTTTATCACAAAATTCACAGTATTTTATATTACATGCAAGCTTTATACCATGCAAATAACGACAAAGATAAGCTGAAAATATTGAAATTTTTTTTATAAATACTATTCAAAATTTTCCAGAAAATTATTCATTCCAACATTTAAAAACTATTCAACCTATAAATAAAAATTTCACGATATCTTGATTCTATCATAAAAATTTTTTTCAATTTCTTCTTAAATTCTCCTGAGAGATGTTCAACTTAAATTATTAAAAAAGGATCAAAACGATCTTCTTGTAAAATATTCACGTCCTGATTTTTAGCTTCAAATTCATTTAAAGGACTGGAGAAAATATACTCCGGTATCTAATTTTTAGCTATATCTTATCCATTTTATTATTTCTGGAACATTAGGTCGTTTGCCATACATTAATATACCTACACGATAAATTCTGGCAGTTAACCATACAATAACAATAATCGTAAGTAGATTAATAACAAGAGATGTTAAAATCTCCCAGGCAGGTGGCATAACCAGGCTTATTCTTAAAAACATGATCATGGGGGTGAAAAAGGGTAAAAACGAAAGGAGTCGCGCAATGTCTGTTGTTGGGTCTTTCATCACCATAAAACTGGCCATAAATGGAATAATCACCAAAAAAGTTATTGGAGTAGATAATGATTGAGCATCTTGCATATCCGAACACATAGCGCCTACCGCAGTATAAAGGGTCGAAAAAGTAAAAAATCCCATAACAAAAAAAAGTACAAAATAAAAAAACGTCACTGGCGAAATGCTGACAAATTCTACAATATTCGGGGCAGAATTGATTGCAATTAAAAATGTAATTAAGGCCATTACTGCCCAGATTAGATATTGAACCAAACCGGCTATTCCCACTCCAATCAATTTCCCCATCATTAATTGAAAAGAGTTCATGGAAGATAATAATACTTCTATAATTCTTGAAGTTTTTTCCTCGATCACACTGCGCATCATTTGCGAACCATACACAAGAATTGTCATATATAAAATAATCAGGAACGTCATCGAGGTGATATATTCCTGACTGAATCCTCTTTCTTTGGTAGTGCCTTTTTCAATTTTGATCGTACGTATATTGATTCTCCGGGTCAATTTTTTTACCATCTCAGGATCCAGACCAACGTTTTTTAATCGAATAGTAGTAAGTAGTTCTGAAATTCCATTCTGTAACTTCTGAATAAGATCAATATTACTTACTGTTTTAGCATAATAGGTCAATGATCCACCATTCATGATGGTATCTGGAATGACCAGAATAGCATCCACCAGTCCTTTTTCAACATTCTGACGAAATATTTTTTCTCTTTGGTCAAATACCTCCGGATCAACTTTATTAAATAAAAAACGGGGTTGACCGTTTTTTAATGTATCCGGGAAAGCCTCAATAATTTTATCTGCTAATTCTCTGGTATAATCAACAAGCAGGAAGGTCATGGGTTGCTCAGTGGAAAGGCTCATGAAATAAGCTGGAGCAAAGGTAATACCTATAATAATAATGGGACCCAATAATGTTCCGATGATAAAACCCTTCGTTACCACTTTAGTCATGAATTCTCTTTTCAAAATTTTAAGCATTTTCTTCATGATGTTCTCCTTCAACGATCTCGATGAAAATATCGTTTAGCGAAGTTTCTGCGGTTTCAAACCGTTTAACCTGAATGTCCTCAACGGCCAGTTTTCGAAAGAATTCGGATGGTGAAGCATCCTCTGTCAATCGAATTTCCATATAATTGCCATAATCATTAACACTTTTCACTATTGGTATCTTAGATATAAATGATGCGTCGCCAGAATATTCCAGGAGAATCGCATTCCGACTGTATCGTTCTTTTATTTTCTGTAACGGTCCCTGAAGCACAACTTTTCCTTTGTTAATCAAACAGATATCGTCACACAATTTTTCTGCTTGATCCATTAGATGGGTTGAAAGTATAATGGTTTTACCTTTAGATTTCATCTCCAATAAAATGTCTTTTAAAAATTTAGTATTGATTGGATCTAATCCAGAAAAGGGCTCATCCACGATAAGAAAATCTGGAGAATGTATAATTGTTCCAATAAACTGGACTTTCTGCTGCATTCCTTTACTCAGATCCTGGATTTTATTATTAGCCCATTTACTGAGATCGAACCTCTCCAACCAATCGCTGGCCAAACGTCTTGCCCGAGCACCAGAAAGCCCTTTAATTTCACCTAAAAACTGCAGGTGTTGGAGAAGCTTCATTTTTGGATATAATCCTCTTTCTTCTGGCAGATAGCCGATGCGATCCTTTAATTTTTCTGAAAATGGCTTTCCTAATACTTCAATCTTACCTTTATCTGGAATGATAATATTCATAATCATGCGCATGGTGGTAGTTTTACCAGCACCATTAGGCCCTAATAATCCGAATAATTTACCTTCTTCGATAGAAAAAGATACCTGGTCAACTGCCTTAAAATTGTCATAAGTCTTCGAGACTTCTACAACATTAAGAGCTTGCATTATTTTTTCCTCATTTTTTTATAATTTGAATATCTCCAGGATATGCCAAAAACATAACATTTAATTTTAAAAATCATTTAAAAGAAAAAGAATCATTTTTTATTACTCTAAAAATATGTCTGTTAAAGATTATTAAGATTTATCTTCAGTAATTTTAATGTAATAAATTTAATTTAAATTACATTTTTTTCAATAAAAAGATAAACTTTTAATTCTAAAATCTGGATAAAGTTAAAAAAAACGAATTATATGGATAATAAGGAAACTATTGATAATCGTTAATTTTTAGCAATACTTTCTATCAATCTTGAGATAACTTGAAATTCAACAGGATATACCGTGGAAATTGGAGAATAAATTTCGAGAGTATATGGTGAAGGTAACTCTTAACAAATGAAATTTGATGTGCTCGCTATCTAAAAGAAAATGTTCGCTAGAAATTTTCTCATAAGATAAATTACGCAGGTTACCCATCAGCATTTTCAGCACCCTCTCCACAAGTCTGCCATATCAGTCTCAAAAGCAATAAATTTTAAATATATGCTTGTACTCTTCGCCCTGGATGAGACATTAAAAAAGTGAATTCAAGAAGCCGCGATGTTAATAAAAATATTTGTTCATAAACTGAATTAAATAATCAATCTTTTATGATTAATTGACAAGTAGTTGAAGAATTTTTGTGATTATTTAAACAAAAACTTGATTAATTGATAAAAATGCTATTTTTTAAATCACTTTGAATTGTTAATTTTTATAAATATAATTTTATGTTTTTGGAGGAAAAAATGGGTATTCCTACTTATTTCCCATTTATTCACAATGAATGGGTTAAAACATACAAGTCCATTAAAGTAAAAAACCCATATACAGGAAAATCTATCGCAAAGGTTTATTTAGCCGACGGTGATTTTTTAGATATGGCAGTCGATAGCGCTTTGGCTGGATTTAAAGTTTCAAGATCGCTTTCCAGTCACGAAAGGGCTGAATTTTTAAATAAGATTTGTGAAGGAATAAAAAAACATGAAGATGATCTGATCAGGACTATCGTAGAAGAAGCTGGTAAACCCATTCGATTTGCCAGAGATGAAGTAGCCAGAGCTCAATTAACTTTTAGTTGGGCAGCGGAAGAGGTTAAACGGATGACAGGAGAATTTCTGCCGTTAGATATGGCTCCACAAACCAAAGGCTATTTCGGGATCACTCGCCGGTTCCCCCTTGGAGTTATATTAGGAATATCACCATTTAATTTCCCTTTAAATCTAGTAGCCCATAAAATTGCTCCGGCCATTGCCAGCGGAAATTCAATCATTTTGAAACCTTCCTCTGCTACTCCCATAACAGCAATTCAATTAGCAAAAATTATCCACGAGGCTGGATTGCCCCCTGGAATAGTAAATATTTTACCGGCTTCAAGTAAAAATGCTGAAAATCTGATAAAAGATGGTAGAATTAAAAAATTGACCTTTACTGGTAGCGCACAGGTCGGATGGTATCTAAAATCTTTGTGTGGTAAAAAGCGAGTAACTTTAGAGTTGGGTGGTAATGCTGGTGTTATTATCGAACCCGATGTGGATTTGGATGAAACCATACCTCGTCTGGTTTTGGGAGCATTTGCTTATGCTGGTCAGATATGTATTTCTGTCCAACGCATCTATGTACATGATTCTATTTACGATACTTTTATTCAAAAATTTACCGATGAAATTCTGGAAAATTGCGTCTATGGCGATCCAATGGACGAAAGAACTATTGTAGGGCCTATGATTAATTTAGATGCAGCTAAACGCGCCGAAAACTGGATTAAAGAAGCAGTGAAAGATGGTGCCACCATACTGGTAGGCGGCAAAAGAGATAAAAATATTCTACAACCTACGATACTAACAAATACGTCCCCTGATATGAAAGTGGTATGCGAAGAAGTTTTTGCTCCAATAGTGATCATTGAATCATATTCCGAATTCAAACAGGCACTCAACATGGTAAATAATTCTTATTATGGTTTACAAGCCGGGGTGTTTACCCATGATTTGCGAAAAATTCAACAGGCCTATATGCAATTAGACGTTGGTGGTGTTATTGTGAACGATTATCCCACTTTCCGGATTGATCCAATGCCTTATGGTGGAACAAAAGATAGCGGCCTGGGACGCGAAGGTTTACGTTATGCAATCGAAGAAATGACAGAATTAAAATTATTGGTTATTAAAGGACCAGGCTAATAACGAATAGGAAAATGGACTTATAGTTAAATATTTGCCCCTGAAGAATAATTTAGCTTCATGAATTTGGCCTGAAATGGGGAAATTTATCTATTATTAAAATTCTTATACAAAAAAAATTCACATTACGGGTCGATAAATATTGACAAAATGGGATGTAATTTCTATATTTTGTTAACTTGCGGATATTTTCTCTCCATCAACTTCATTAAAAATTAAAATCCGCAGGTATTAATCGATGGAGAGGATGAAGTGAGGTACCATATCGGAGGTTTTCTGAGGTATGCCTACCGGTACTGTTAAATGGTTCAATGATATTAAGGGATGGGGTTTTATCATTCCGGATGAAGGCGGAGAAGACATATTCGTGCATTACTCCGAGATTAAACAAGAGGGCTTTAAAACCCTGAAGGAAGGTCAAAAAGTCAAATATGATCTAAAGCCCGGGAAGAATGGAAAAGATCAGGCGGCAAATGTTCAAAAATTATAAGAAAGGGTAAAGTAGATTTCCTCATTCCTTCCCCGGTTCAAATAAGTTGAACCGGGGAATTTTTTAATCCCAAATTTTAAAGTTCAACTTCTTTTAAACTATTATAAAATAAGAAAATATAAATCGAGAACTCTTCTTACAATAATAAGCTAAATGAACTTTAATAAAAAACTTACAGTATGCCAATTTCACCATGAATCTACACACTAGTTACTAATTGGCGCAACCGCCGGGCGTTAGCTATAGCAAAACCTCCAAAATCATTGTTAAAAAAGGCCCATACTGTCTTCCCTTCTTCAGTGTCTTTTTTTATTTTTATTGCAAATTCTTGCAGCAGCTTGTCCGAATAATTTGAAGCATACAATTCAGCCGGACCGTGAAAACGGTAATATGAAAAATTCGCAGTAGATTTTTCAAAGTAAGGAAATCTTTTCCCGCTATGGGCAATAACCATGGCAATGCCATAAAACTTCAATATTTCCACAGCTTTCTGATTATCCCAACTGCTATGCCGAGCTTCCAGCGCAAATTGATACCCGCTAAACCGATTCACTAATTCTTGCAAAAAATTTTCAATCAAATTCCTGTTCCATCTCATACTGGGAGGCAACTGTATCAATACAGGCCCCATTTTCGATCTTAAGGACTCAAAAACTTCAAAAAATCTATCAAGAGGTTCCGAAACTTCCGAAAGCTTTTTCCGGTGAGTGATAAAACGGCTAAGTTTAACACAAAAACGAAATTCAGGAGGAGAGATTTCCTTCCAGCGCTGAACCGTAGCTATTTTGGGAAGATGATAGAAAGAAGAATTGATTTCAACTGAATTAAAATGCTTAAAATAATACTCCAGAAATTGGGATGGTTTAAGGTCTTCCGGGTAAAATACTTTCATCCAATGCCGATAAGACCAACCGGACGTACCGATATAAATTTGGTGTTCCATTTAAATCACCAAATCTTTCATAATTTTTTATTTTTCTCTAAACAGAACCATCATTTTATCGAATAAAAGCTTCACTTTTGCCACGCAACAAATCAATAAGTTATGCTTTCCTATATTTCTGTGAGAATAGAATTTAATCCATTTGTTTTAAAATTTTTTCTAATACTTCCAATCCTTGAACAACTTGTTCCTTCTCAATGATTAGTGGAGGCAAAAAACGGAGCACTTTTTTAGCGGTGCTATTGAAAATCACCCCATGTTTCAGCCCCTCAAGCACAATTGGAAAGGTTTCCACACTCATTTCCATTCCTTGCATCAAACCAAATCCCCGAATTTCTTTAATCAAAGCAGGAAATTTCTGTCTGAGACTGAATAGGCTCTCTCGTAAAAATTTTCCAAGGCTGACTACATGATCGAAGATTTTCTCCTGTTCCATCACTTGCAGGGTGGCCAGTCCCGCCGCGCAAGCCACAGGATTGCCTCCAAAAGTAGTCCCATGATCCCCCCGCGTCAAAATTTCGTTTAATCTCTCAGTGATCAAGAATGCACCCAGCGGCAATCCGCCACCAATGGCCTTGGCAATAGCCACTACATCTGGTTTAATGGGATAATGCTGACACGCTAAAAATTTCCCGGTTCTCCCAACGCCTGTTTGGATTTCATCAGCTATTATTAAAACATCATATTCCCGTTGTGCTTCCGCCAAGATCTCTACAACTTCCTCTTTAATCGGCACAACTCCACCCTCGCCCTGAATAAACTCTAAAAAAATTGCCGCAGTCTGGGGGCCAATGGTTTCCTTTAATACTCCTGGATCATTAAATGGAAGATCTACAATATCCGGCAACAAAGGCCTGAATTCTTTTTGATATTTTTCCTGGGCTGTAATTGAGAGAGAACCAATACTCCTGCCATGAAAAGAATTCTGAAATGTTATGATTTGATGTTTATTGTAAAAGTTGGCATATTTTTTTACAAGTTTTAATATCCCTTCAATGCTTTCCGTTCCACTATTGGAGAAAAAAAGTCGGTCATATCCACTCAATTGTAGAATTTTCTGAGCTAATTCAATCTGAATATCTTGAATAAAATAATTGCTAAGATGCATATTCCGTCGGAGCTGTCGCTGAATTGCTTCAATAACTACAGGGTGGCTATATCCCAGTGCATTGACTCCCAGTCCTCCTAAAAAATCCAGATATTTACGGCCAGAACGGTCAATTAGATAACAGCCTTCCCCCCTGTCGATTTCCACCGGCAATCTCCTGAATACACTCAGAAATATTTGCTTCTCCTGTTCAAGCCATTCCATTTTATTCCTCGCTTTGAATTTCTCGATTTCGGATTAATTTAGAAGTCAGTTCAAATGAATGCAAAATTGTTTTTGTTTTAATAAGGTGAATATTTCGTGAGATATTGAAGCAAGTTTTATAAAAATAAAATTCATTGCATGACATCATCATCAAAACTAATATATAAATAGACTCGTGAAATTGGTTTAAATCCTGGTGCACGAAAACTTGAGTTAGAAATTTTAGTAAAAAGAATGAATAGTTAAAGTTAACATAAAGTACCAAGAAAGATGAAAGCATTCAATCTAAAAAAGAATATACGACAAGTTTGTTATATTTCGCTTTTCTTCCTGGTATCATTCACTTCTACTGTTTTCTCTCAAGACACCGTCAGGGTAATGACTTACAATTTGCTGAACTACCCGATAGACTATAACGACAGGAATCCTTACTTCCAAATCATTATCGAGAATATCCAACCAGATATAGTGGTCGTTCAGGAGATTTATACTCCAAGTGGCGTCACTATTTTTTTAAACAATGTGCTCAATACCAGTAACAGCGAGTTTAGTAAAGGGCAATTCATAGATGGTCAAGACACAGATAACGCCATTTTTTATCGAAATACCATTTTCAATTTTATTAGTAACAAAAGAATCAGGACTAGCCTGAGAGATATTAACGAATTCAAACTGGTCCATATCCCTACGAATGACACTTTACTTATTTATTCGGTACATTTAAAAGGTTCACAGGATTACACCCAACAGCGTCTGTCAGAGGTCAAAGCGTTGCGTCAGGTGACCGACCAGTTACCCCCTGGAATCAATTTTCTGGTAGTCGGCGATTTTAACATCTACAGTTCATCCGAACCCGCTTACCAGGCGCTTTTAGATACCAGCAAACCGGGATACGTGTTAGACCCTATTAATAAACCGGGTAATTGGCATAACAATTTTAATTTTGCCAAAATACACACTCAGTCCACGCGCTTAACTCAATTGACCGATGGTTCAGGTGGAGGTCTGGACGACCGCTTTGATATGATCCTTATCTCGCAGGCGATTAAAGATTCCGGCGGCATTACCTATTTACCAGGTTCTTACCAGGCTTACGGTAACGACGGAAGACATTTTAACACTTCTGTAAACTCTGGAAGCAATACAGCCGTCAGTAATGAAGTCGCTGATGCCTTGTACTACGCCAGCGATCATCTACCAGTAGTGTGTGATTTGATTTTTGAAACAGTCAGCACGCTGCCTGAATCTGGCAAAAGTCTTCCTGACCGTTACGCGCTTTATCAGAATTACCCCAATCCTTTCAATTCCGTCACGCAAATTGAATATTCCGTTCCCAAACTCTGCCAGGTATCATTGAAGGTTTATGATATTACTGGAAAAGAAGTAGCAACTCTATTCAATGGAATGCAAGCCGCGGGTTATCACAAGGTGGCTTTTAATGCAGATCATCTCACCAGTGGTATATATTTTTACCAACTAAAAACCAATGAAGTAACTCTGGTAAAAAAATTGGTTATCATTAAATGAATCCAGCTACCTCTTCGAGTTCTTTTTCAGCACAAAGAATCATACTGCAAAGTAAATAAGGAAAAAGGATAAACCCGTAAGTGGCTCATCCATTCAGCCAATGGCATTTATCTCAGGATAAAAAAGAAAATCATAGCGATAATTTGAGCTATGATTCGGTGGAGAGTTGGAACATTATTATGCGATTATTCCCGGTATCGGCAATATAGACAATTTGTTCTTCCAAGAAGGGGGTTACTGCAATACCCTTTGGATTGTTAAATTGCTTCTCACCAGAGCCTAGGCCGGTAACCGACTGAAGTTGTAAACCTGATGGAGCAAAGCGATAGAATCCCGGTTCGGGATGGGTGGGATTCGGATCTGACGGTAACCTGCCGGCATCCACCAAAAAGATAAATCCCTGCCGGTCGATGGCGACATCTTCCAATCGCCAGAACTTATTCGGCTGGTAAATGTCTGATCCGATCAAGGAAGTATTTGGGACAAGAATCGGCGAACCTTCTACAATACGCGTAGCAATGTATTGGAATTTGAATGCATTTTGTAATAAACTAGTCCGTCCGATATGGGTAAACAAGAATGCTTCGGTATCCTCTGATTTAGAAGAAATATCCAGGTAACGCTCCCGCAATGAGACAATAGCGGTTGGTACGATTGCTGAAAACAATCCGGTTCCATTAACAAATAACGGTAACGGTCCTTTTAAGGTATGATCAGCATTGAAATCATATATAAAACTGAATTCCAGATAATTTTTATTGCTATCTGCCACATCTACTACGGTAACATAATATTCATAGCCATTATGTACACTGATGCCGGTAAACTGCCTGGTTGGTTCGCTTGCCTGTTCATAAACGACTTCCACCGGAGCCACACCAATATTATGATTAACCGAAACCAGATCTATCTTATAGATTTTATTTGTTTTATTCACTATCAATAAATCCAGACCATCATTTTGAGTAATGGCCTCCGGATGTTCAATGAATTGCGACACACCTTGAATGGTTCCACCCACATCCATCATGACAATACGATTATTATCTGTGTCACAGACGTAAACAAAATTATCCACACCCACGTATACATCGGACGGATGATTAAAATCGTATCCATGTTCAGCATCCAGAATGGGATGTATCAGATTGTACACCTCTTTACCGATATTACCATAAAGCTCCTCTCCTTTTGGAACACTGGGAAGAGGTAATTTTTCATGGGAACATTGTATAATAAACCACGCAATTAAACTAGAGAGTACAAGAATCTTTTTCATAATAGCCATCACCCTTAAAATTGCAAATGAGCAGTAAATCTATTCACATAACCTAAACGACCAAAATTGCTAAAAGCATAATCGAAACGGAAATCCACAACTGAAAGCGGCAAATGGACACCAAAACCAAGCGAGAAATTTTCTTCCTCCCTGCCAGAAACATAACCTCCCCGGAGCGAAAACACATCCTTCCACCAATATTCCAGTCCCAGGTTAACATTTTCATCATTATCATTTGGATGATTCAACTGAACGGCGCTGGTGAATTTATGCTGATCATTTTCAAATAACTCGCTGGCCACCCCGATGCGAAAGACTGTTGGCGGCGAGAATTCCTGGAAACTGTTCACTTCCACAATTTCATTTTCCAGGTTTTCGTAGCGAAAACTTCCCGAAGGCGCCATATCTCGTCCAAAATTCGAAACTGCCACACCAAATCGTACCGACTTCCAACCCGTTTTATAATATGTTCCAAGATCGAATAAAAATGATTGCATGGTCAATTCGGCCAGTGTTTCATTCATGTATTTCACCGAAAGACCAAAACTAAATCTTTCCGTCATATTTCTGGCAAAAGTTAAGCTTAATAACGCATCCGAATAGTTGAAATATCGGCCAGTGCCAAAGGGTTGAAGAACGGTAGTCTCTTTCATCTCTTCAGTATGAAGATAAGTAACAGAAAATCCAATGGAATTTGCTTGAGACAGGTGGTAAACAATCCCAGCAAATTCGAGCTGTGTATCCACAAACCACCGGGTATTGGCAAAGATAACTTCATTCTTATCGAACTGGCTGATACCCGCGGGATTCCAGTATAGCGCTTCGGCATCATTGGCTAAAGCGACATAGGCCTGCCCCAGAGCGGCTGAACGCGACCCAACTCCAATTTTAAGGAACTGGGCTGCCGAAGTTCCCACGCGTTGACCTCCAAGGTTTGGTAATATCTGAGCATGAACTGCCTTTATCGTAACCAGGAAGAGAAATATTATTTTTATTACTGTTCTCATTAGACCCTCACTACAATTAATTTCAGAATTCCAAAGATAAACCAAATCGGATATGCCTTGGTTCTTTATATCGCGCAGGATTCAAAGGAAAGGGATCTGAAATGGGATAGAACAAATCTGGATATAACGGATCATTCCAGCTTATAGGCGTCGGATCGCCGTAATGGTAAGCATCTCCCGTAACTGGGTTAATAATGTCAGGATTTTTATGATTAAATAAATTTGTAATTTCAATGCTAAAAGTGTAACGGATACCTTTTATCTGGAAAAACTTTTTGAAGCTTAAATCAGCCCATTCCCAATGTTTGGCAATTTTGCTATAACGAAGACTCTGATCCTTTACTAGGGTATAAACGGGCCGGCCATCTTCCGGACGATAAAATTGGAACTCAGCAGGTGTGTAGCGACGACCTGACATGGCAAACCAGCGAAAATTAAGATTCCAATCGTCCAAAAATTTTAGGCCGAAAATGCGCGGCGTTTTACCTCTGGGAATCCTCCAGTTTAAATTAAACTGAATCTGCCAGGGTCTGTCCCAAATTGCATAAGTCTCTTTAATGGGCTGCTCGTCAATACTTCCCTGAGCTACCAAAAGGCCAACATCCGGAGAAGAAGATTTAGTGGTGGTAATGGAATAAGATCCGCTGATATTTCCAGAAAAATATTTTCCAATTCGCGTTTTATATTCCGCTTCAATTCCTCTTGACCTGGCATAATCCAAATTGACGTAAAATATGGCAGACCCAATACGTGGTATTCCGCGAATTGTAGTAGTTTGAACATAATCGAAAATATCTTTATAATAACTGGTAATGCTGATAACATCATTTTCTGTAAATTTGTGCCGAATCCCCAATTCATAAATCACCGACGTTTCAGGATTTAGATTGGGATTGCCAAACTTTTGATAAGCTGATTTAGAACTGGCTCCGCCTAATTTGGCATAAACGAATTGCGGCTTTGGTCGTTTTGAGAAATGACCATAATTAAAGAAGAGCATCTGGTTATCTGAAATGGGATGAGAAACGCCAATCCTTGGCATCAGACGCAATTTAACGCGGTGACCAAAAATTTTATAAGTATCTTCCTTATATTTTTGTCGCATGCGCGGAGTTAATAAAGTCGTGCTATCTTCAATAGCGCGATCCACAAATTTCCCAGGAGCCCAATAGTCCAGTCGCAGTCCGGCATTGAGATAAAATCCCTCAAATTTGATATCATCCTGGACATAGAACGCTCCATCGGCTGGATAAACCCGGTAAATATCCTGGCTGGACCCGAAACCGCCTTCTAACCAGGGATCCACAATATCAACCATTTGCATTTCTTTGAAGGACGTTTCAAATCCGGTTTTAATGGTATGGGACTCCTTGTAACGAGTGGTTAAGTCGCCCTTAAGTGTGTACCATTCGATAAAATGGTCATGCCAGAAGGTGGCATTACCGTAATCGATAAATCCATCGCCAGGGATAATGCGAATTTTAGTAGAATCGTTTCTGGGAATGTAATACTGCACAGGCAATCGGGTCACATCCAATGGTTGCCGATATTCTGTCCAGTGTTTCCCTTTCCAATCGGAACGCAAGTGGGCCCAGTACTGACTCAGACGTATTTCATAAAAAGTGGTTTTATTTAATGTGTGCGTCCAATGAGCCGAAATCTGTTCATTATCATGGGTGTATGTATTAAAATTATCCAGTTCTTTTGAATATTCGTAAGGGAAGCCCGGTCCAGGTTCAACGTATTCCAGAGTTGTTTGTAAAGATTGTTTATTTTGATTAATGGCTATCGAACGATTATAAGAAAATGTTAAAGTATGGGTAGGATCTATCTTCCAGGTTAATTTATATAAACCAGACCAATTATTATTTTGTCGGGGTGCCAGGGAAGTTGGCGTCAGAATATCTCTTCCAAATAAATGTAAAGTAGGCGCAATGGAGGAATATAGTTGATCGGCAGTCTGTTTTGTATAATCATCAGCTACCTGAGAGTAAAAATTAGCAAAGAAGTACAAATTCCCGGGGATTTTTAATCCCAATGTTCTTAAAAACTTATTAGAAATCGGATCTGGTCCACTGAAATTAAATTCATAGATATCTGCATTGAAACTCCAGGGTCGATCTTTAAATAGGCCCAAATGATCTGATTTGTAAGAAAAGAAACCTTTGTATTTATCTCCGCCTGATTTGGTCTTCACATTGATGATTCCAGAGGTAGCCTGCCCATATTCCGCGCGAAAACCGCCAGTGATAATCTCCACTTCTTCAATAGCATTGGCGCTGATATTCAAACCAAAACCTGTTCCCGAGAGTGGATCTTGAACCGAAATTCCATCCAACATATACTGAGCTTCATAAGTACGACTCCCTCGAATATGAATTTCATCATCCTGTTCAACAATACCCACCTGTGTTTTCACAATGGCTTTAGCATCCTCCAAAATTTTTTGGGTAATATCTTCGCTGCTTATTGTCCGTTTAGTACCGGTCTCATCTAACTCCATCAGCGGCTTTTCGCCAACTACAACAATTTCCTGCCCCAAAGCAAGTGCCGTTGGTTCCATTTTTAAATTCACCGTAACAGTTTCTCCTGCCCTAACCTTGACACCTGTTCTCTTTACTATTTTGTATCCAATATAGCTAATCTCCAGTGAATATTCCCCTGGTTTCACGTCCTGAATGACAAAAAAACCATCCTCATCAGTCGAAGCACCAAGATAGGTACCTTCCACCACAATATTTACACCGATTAAAGGTTCACCGGTTTCAGCATCGGTAATCAGGCCACGGATTGTTCCCCTTTCCTGACCATAAGCAAATATCGTGGCGAGGCCCAGAACGAAGAAAATTAGACTAATCGAGCTAGATTTCAATATGAACCATTTATTCATTTGTTTTAACATATTCCTGAGCACCCAAATAACCTCTTTATTTATGATTTATGGTGTAAATATTTCTTCCAAAACAATTCTAAAAAATTCATCCAAATTATTATTAGCCTGCAAAAAATGTAACGGGGTACCGGAAAAGACAAAATCATACTCACCGGTATTATCATTTCGACCCACCATCACAAAAATAGGATCTACTTCTTTTTTTGGATCTTCATACCGATACATAGGCACCGAAGTGCTTTTAGGTATTAATGAAATTAAACCAACTACAAATTTGGAAAGTTTTAGGTCGGGTAAAGGTGATAACTGCGGAAAGGTAATAGCAAAAGCCGAATCTGCTTTATAAATACCATTCTGAGGAATAAAATTATATGCCTGATCAAGAGCTTCGACTGGTGAGAAATCCAGTGGATACCCCTGTCCACCAAAACCAGTATTAAATTGAACCGTATAAATAATTTTTCCACCTTTTTTTCGAAATTCGGGTATTGCAACCTGAGCAGCAATAAAGTGCGGATCATTTTCAGTGATAATATCAGTATACCATACAATCCGGTCAAACAGCTTTAGTGTTTCGGTAAATTGTGCTTGAGATGCCGGAAAAAGTTTCTCAATATTCCAATAAGAAAAATTTTCACCCCAATTGGTCAATAAATTTTTTAACATATTTTTATAATATGCATCAGGATAGGCAGATATGCTGCTTTCTACTTGATAATCGTCAATTAGCAAATAGCGACCTTTAGGCGCTTTAACATACCAGTATACTGAAGTATCTTCTGGCATACGAAGAATTGGACTCCGTGCCCCTGCGATATCTACAGCGCGGATATAGAAAGCATGGTTCCCAACGGTCAATCCACTGTCGGCGTTTAATGTTAATGTACGTTTTTGTCCACTGATTCTCCGCCAGGTAGACGTATCATCCAGAGCATATTCGAAATAAGAAATTGTAGATTCCCCATCTGGATCCGTAGCATCCCAGGTAAAACTGGCAATAGTAAAGGTAGTATCAGGTATCTGGCTAAACTGATTCCAACTTATTTGAGGTGGACTATTTTTTATTGGGAAATACTGCCTGGCAGGGGTAGGATCTTCAGCATCCAAATTATCCACAGCCTTTACCTGGAAAAGATAAATCGTGTCAGTTCCAGTGATTTTAAGAGGGAAAATCATAGACCTCTCAGTTGTCCATACCCAATCATCTTCCTGGGGAAATTCTTCAAACGTGTAGTAAAAACCAATGACAAAACCATCCGGATCCAATCCATCCCAGTAAATAGTTTGAATACTCTGAGTATAATTAAGCGTATCTGTGCTTTGAATAAAGACATAAGTCTCGGGAGGTATGTTTTCATTATAGTCACCGATAATCTTATCTTCGCAACTCCATATCGCAAGCAATCCGGAAATCACAACTGCTAATGAGAACCATTTCTGAAATTTCTTTTTTATATTATCCATATATCTGTCGACAAAACCTCGATTTTATAACAAGTAATAAATTTTAACCCAAAACAATGGAGCTGATTCTTATTTGAACCAGCCCCTCAACTTTCCTTTACTTCAGGAACACCATTTTTCTTGTTAAATAAACACCTTCGCCGCGTAGTGTATAAAAGTATATACCTGATCCAACCAAATTACCATTAGCATCTTTACCATTCCATTGTAACCTGTAATTACCAACATTGTGATATTCAGATGCCAGGGTAATGACTTTTTGCCCCAGAACATTATAGACCTCCAGGAAGTATTTTCCTGGTTTGGCAATTGAATATTGAATCTGGGTAATCGGGTTAAATGGATTTGGGTAATTTTGCGCTAATTCAAATTTTACAGGGACCTGATTATCTACCTGTTCTATGGCAGATATATGTCCAATAACATCACTTGTATCTCTGGGGATGATCTTATAATTGCCATAACTATAATATCCCAGAGCAATAATTTTTTGAATTTGATCGCCCTGAGCAAAAGAAGAATCAAGATTGCCGATGAAAGCATCGGATAAATCGTCGACACGCAAATCGCCGGAACCATCATTGACTACAAATTCTCCATAATTGCCGGGTGCATCCGGGAATGGATCAGTAACAGTAACATTTTCAACCTGAATCAAGACGCTTTCATATGCTTCGGCCCTGGGACTGCCAGTGGTCAGATCACCGGTCTTTACCGAAACGGGATCAAACACACCGAAATTGGGTGTAATTACCTGAGCATCAATTACATAATTTAGGCGAGTAACACCGTAATTTTCTTGCACAGTACCAGTTACCTGAATCCAGTCTCCCTTTTTAAAGGTATGGTTTCCATCCCTGACCCAAATACCGGACCAGGCACTATCGGCTTCTTGTATATAATATTCACCTATGAAATCGGTAGAATCTGTTGTGACAACGCCCTGCAAGGTAACTTCCTGACCAACAAAACCGGAAACATCATTCTCATATCCCCAGGTATATTGAACATCTTTTATAAATAGACCCGCATCTCTGATAACATAGAAATAGATGCTATTGGAAGTATCACCAGGTTCAGTAGTGAAGTCTCCTTCATTATCCACTGCACTAATAAAGTAGCGAACAAAAGCACCATCAGATTGAGTGGGAATATCGGCGGAGAATGTGTTTCCGTCTGCTGCCATGGTGACTTCCTGGAAATCACCCCAATCCACACTATAATGTAATTTGGCCTCCGTTACAGTACCATTATCTTCAATAGTAGCACTCACGGTTACGATATCGCTGGAAGTTGGCACTCCTGGATTTCTAGTCACGTCAGAAATAGTTGGTGGATTAGATAAGATCTCCAGATCATCAGGTGTGCGAGGATTCAATGTGAAGCCACCTGGTTCATCCCTGGTAAATCCTACGGCATTCAAACGAGTTCCGGGGGAAGGCCAATCATAAATATCATTCCTTAAATTATTGTAGAACCAACCAAAATATTCGGCTAAAAAGGTAGTTCCACCAGAAGCATCTGTCACTGAAGCCCAGTAACCAGCTAAATTATTATTGACAATTCGAACATTTTCAAACCGAACCCACATGCTTTCCCATTGTTCTGCTGCAGCACGGGTTTGCAGATCAGCGGCCGTTAATACTACTGGATCAGGTAGTGGATTATCCGAAGAAAGAATTTCGACAGGAATAACTGGCTCCGGCACAAATCCCTGTCCATAAATGTTCAACTGGGTGAAATGATTATACTCGTCCACCACTCCAGTAAAATAGCAGATCATTCCAGGTTGCAAGAACTGGAAATTGGTATTTACCTGAAATGTATCATGTTGAATAACAAAGAAACCGCTCCAGGGTTTGGGGAAACTGTCTGGATCCACCACATACACTGCCCAGCGACTACCTACCCACAGATCTCTGGGTGAGCTCATAACCATACCTTTTACCACAACGGTGTCACCTAATAAGGGAGATAAATCATCCGTTTCAGGATCAGCTACATGCTGGATGTCGTAAATTGACACCGTATCAATTTTGGCTGTTTGGGCAAACGTAATATTCGTCATATCCAATAGCATCGCCAAAGCGATCAACATAGTAATTTTTTTGAACATAGGGCCTCCTTTGTTTAAATTTTGGGCAACCATCTTGCTTTTATTTAATTAATTAATGCGAGATTTTCACTCTTTTAATTATTTAATGACAACAAATTTACCTTTATGAATTTTACCCGTATCGAGATCCTTTACAGTGAAAAGATAAAGTCCTGTGGCAATAGCTTGATCAAAATGGCTAACAAGGTCCCAGGCATGCTCTCCGCCAGGAAATATGGTATTACCAGATGAAAATTGTTCGTACCATTGAATGCCTTCTCCATGGTAAACATTGCCATGATGAACAAAGCTATCCACTAAATCACCAGCCAGTGTGTATATTCGAACTTCACAATTTCTCGGTAAATTATAAAAAAATAGTTTGCGCTGACGCTCGAATTGCCCATCCCATAAAGCATTCACCCGGTACGGATTAGGATAAACGCCTATTTCCCTCTCTTTGTCCGGTGTCGCCGGCGGCGTTCCAGGCGAAACAACTACAATGTTTGCCAATTTGCTGCTTTCTAAACTGGGTAGTTTCAAATCGACATCGCCACTATCAAAAGCGGTTACAGCAAATGCATATTGCCAACCATTGTGTAAGTTTTCTACTTCGAACTTGTAATGATATTCAATAGTATCCATCAAACCAGTTTCTGGGTTAAGCTTAATTTCGGTAATTGGCTCCGGCAGACGAATCTCGTCCAGGCCAGTATCATAGAACAAGCCGTCAATAACATCAAACTCTCGAATTTTTTGCATACTGCTGAAAATACCATTTGAAGATTGGTCATCGCCCAGGAAGGATCGATAAATCCGATAGCCTTCAAAATCGCGCTGTTTGGAAATTAAGTCGATGGACATTTCTGCGGAATTATCCCAATAAAGGGTTACTTTTCCATTGCCAGGCACGACCTTCAGTTGGGGAGTCGCTGGCGGGGTGGGCAGAACAAAACGGTCTAAACGACCATTGCCATTCACATCCTCAGTTGAATCTGTACCGACAAAATCAAGAATTCCATTTTG
The DNA here is from genome assembly GCA_964387645.1 of uncultured Calditrichaceae bacterium. Lineage (GTDB taxonomy): Bacteria > Calditrichota > Calditrichia > RBG-13-44-9 > RBG-13-44-9 > CAYLYM01. The sequence goes on from CAYLYM010000001.1 coordinate 53,855, forward strand.
GTTGCTATCCTCGCCGTGGTAAGCCCGAATGGCCCAGGAAACATTGGTAAAAAGACTGCGTTTAGCAAGATCATCATCAAAACGGGGAGGACGATTTCCGAATTTTTTTGCACACACCACTGCAAAAACCACATTGATTGAAGAATCCGGCTCAATTTTTTCAAACGGACCGGTGGTAATAAGATTCATGTAATTTCCAGGCAAATTATTTCGGATAGTTTCATAAATATCATCCGATATAGATTCCTTCATCCGCTGATATCGGGATGCCTCGTCTGCCGGTGGTCGTTCCCAATCTTCTATTCCTCCGCTGAAAAGCCACCAGTTGTGATACGTTGCACCCGTGTAGGCCTGGTCATTTTTTTGCGGGTCAGCCCCCAGGAACACCAGCGCTACATAGCTATCAGCACGTGTATAATTACTTCCATCATATTCAAAAGCGTAAATCATCTTAATCGAATCATTTTCTACAAATCCAACGCCGACATCCTGATAGAAAGGCGCACCTACCCGCGGCGGCAAAATGTTGGTATTCCGAACTACTAAATCTGCCCACAATCCCACATAAACATCTCTAAGTGTATCATCCCACACATTGGTAATGGTATAATTCAAAATCACAAATGCATCAGCAAAGGGGTAGTTCCAAGCATATGACTCCAGATGAACGGCAACGCCCAAGGGTTGATGATTGGGGATGGGAATGCTGGTTCCCGGAACAAAAATATTGGTATCAGAAAAATCAGCTATAAAATCCTGATGACTGACAGCATCGGAAGAGAAATATTTGTTTTCTGGAATAGTAGAACGTTCAATTACTCGATCAGAGGGATCATCCGTATTGGTAAATTCAAAATTGGCAGAAGCGCCCACACCCAAACGTGCAGTATTAAAAGCCCCTGTAGTCACTCGAATTCCAGCCGGTGTGTTCGCACCAATCCACAATCCCCCAACAAAAATATGTTCTATTCCTGATCCTTTCGGATATTCACAAGATGGTTGATCTGGACTTTGTTCCACAAAACCATCACCAAAGGTTCCAAAATTGGTAATCGTTAGCCCAATATTGCCTGTTGATGTATATTTTGTATCATCATCAACATTTGGCTTTAAGAATTCCTGGAGAGATGTTTTGTTGTGATCTTGAGTAAGACCAAAAAAAATAAGAGTAAAAATGAGTAAACTAATAATTACAAGAAGGTTTTTCATAGAAATTAACCTTTTCATTTCTTAAAAGAGTAATAACATTCTAGTGTAATACAATTTTTATTTGTTTTTAAACCATTATTATTAAACAATCTTGTTTACAGTCAGATAAATATCAAAAGACAAAAAAAACACGTCATCACGAATGTATTTAATTCATTTTTTCTGTTTAAATAAATACTAACAAATATAAATTTTACTACGATTTTAATCAATGCATAAAAAGGAAACTCTAATAATTAATAAAAATTAAAAAATATTGATTGTAATTTGCATCTCTATAATCTCTTTTTATCCAAATAAGTATTCATATAAATAATTGAATTTAAACTTTTAATTACAAAACAATTTCTAATTTATTAAAGTTGAATTCATACTGTTCTTTGGCGAGGTTTATCAATAAAAATATAATAATGCATATTTTTATTCATCAATATTGCTTTATTAATTAAAAAATTTTAAATATAATTAACATTTGACTAATCTTAACCATTTCCCTAAATTTTTTTCTATAAAAAAAGAATGAAATTATGAAAAAACAAAATAAATTAAATAATCCTATAACAGACATCTTAATTATTCCGAGTAACCTGAATGAATTAAATCAGGTAGTTGATTTTTCTAAACGTATTTCTCAAAAAGCTAATCTTACTCAAGAACAATCTGATAATCTGGCCATTGTATTAACTGAATTGGTAAATAATGCCATAATTCACGGTAATAAGATGATATCGAGTAAAAGAGTATACTTGACCTCTAAAATATACTCAGACCGTTTAGAAGTATACATAAGAGATCAGGGCAGTGGATTTGAACCATCAAAAATAGAGAATCCTACCAACCCTGAAAATATATGGAAAGAAAACGGGCGAGGCATCTTTTTGGTACAAAATTTAATTGATGAGGTGGAATTTCTTCGCTCTAATTCGGGTATGTGTATTAAAATTGTAGAATATCTTTCCTCCAAAGAATAACTCTTTATCTCATCATAGATAAAATTTTTCATAATCAGATTAAGAAAGAAAAAATGATTGATCTTCGCAGCGACACCGTCACAGTCCCTACACCGGAAATGCGGGAAGTCATGGCACGAGCCGAAGTTGGAGATGATGTTTTTGGAGAAGATCCTCTTGTCAATCGCCTTCAGGCAGAAATGGCTCATCTCACTGGAAAAGAAGCTGCGCTTTTCGTTCCCAGTGGAACCATGGGAAACCAGGTATGTATTAAAACCCATACTCAGCCAGGTGATGAGATCATCACTGAACGCAATTCCCACATATTCAATTACGAGTGTGGTTCCCCCGCTCTTCTCTCAAGTGTTCAGGTGATGCCGATTCAAGGAATTGACGGTCATTTCACTTTGGAGCAGTTAAAGGAAGTTATTCGACCGGATAACATTCATCACCCAACCACTCGCTTGATTTGTATTGAAAATACTCACAACAGGGCAGGTGGAGCGATTTTTCCTCTTAAAGAGATTCAACGAATCTATGAATTTGCCCAGGAAAAACAATTAAAAATGCACTTAGACGGAGCGCGATTATGGAACGCCTCTGTCGCTACCGGTATTCCAATTAAAGAATATTGTCGTTATTTCGATTCGATCTCGTTATGTTTTTCCAAAGGCTTGGGAGCTCCAGTAGGTTCAATTATTGTAGGTTCGCGGGAATTCATTAAGCGGGCCCGATATTTCAGAAAAGCCTTTGGTGGTGGCATGCGTCAGGCGGGAATTTTAGCCGCAGCGGCCTTATTTGCTGTCCAGAATAACCTCTCTGGTCTGGTTTATGACCATTTGCGGGCGCGATGCCTGGCCGAAGCTCTTGCTGAAATTCCAGGGATCGACATTAATCTCAAAGCCACCCAAACCAATATTGTCATTTTCGATGTTAAAAATACCGGCTTAACGGCACAAGAAGTCACCAATCAATTGGCAGAAAAAGGCATTCGGATGCTTGCTGTCTCCGGAACTCGGCTCCGCGCAGTAACACATTTCCAGGTATCCGATGCCGATATTAAGCAAACCATTAAAGCATTGAATGAAATTTTTAGATATAAAACTCATGAGTAAAACCAATTCGATATTATTTAACCTCTAAAACAATATGGGAAATTTTGGTGAGGATAAAATTCAATAATAATTTACAAGAACTAAAAAATTACTTTAATAAATTGTCTGAAATTAAATATTTAAATGAGCAAAAATGAATATACTAATTATCGGGGCAGGTGAGGTTGGTTTTCACCTGGCGAAACGTCTTTCTGCAATAAAACATGATATTACCATATTAGAAAACGATCCCGAGCAAGCAAAACGCGCCGAAGAACAGTTGGATGCTATGGTGGTAGTTGGTTCTGGATCCAGTTACCATGATTTAAAAACAGCTAACCTGGAGCGCGCTGATATTTTAGCAGCCCTGAGCAATAATGATGAAGTGAACTTACTTGCCTGTCGGATTGCACAAAAGCTCAATATTCCGGTTAAAATTGCCCGGGTAAGAAATCCCGAGTTTACTCTTCCGAATTTTGTTTTATCTCGGCAGGAACTCGGAGTGGACTATCTCATTCATCCTGAAAAAGAAACGGCTGAAGCCATCATCCGACTTATTCGGCAAAGCAGTGCTACCGATGTTATTGAATTTGCCGGCGGTAAAATTCAATTACTGGGTATTCGTCTGGAGAATGACTCTCCCATTTTACACAAACCCTTGAAAGAACTCTGGCAACAGTTCGGAAACTTCGCTGCAAGAATTGTTGCAATAAATCGTAAACAACGCACAATTATTCCTGGCGGTGAAGATGTACTCGTTGCCGGTGATCAGATTTTTATTACTTGTGAAAAGAAATTAATTCCACAGATAGTTAAGTTTACTGGTAAAGAAAATGTTTCCATACAGAATATCATGATCCTGGGAGGAGGATTAATTGGTCAGTTTGTCGCACGAGAGTTGGAGAATGAACTGAATATAAAAATTATCGAAAGTAGCTCTGAAAAATCAGAACAAATTGCCAATATACTATCAAAAACTCTGGTCATTCATGGAGATGGCACGGATATGGATTTATTGGCGCTGGAAGGCATTATTGACATGGATGCCTTTATTGCCGTAACTGGCGATGATGAAACTAATATCATTTCCACTTTGATGGCCAGACATCTTCAGGTTCCCCGAACAATTGCCCTGGTCAATAAAACAGAATATTTGCCAATTACGCCTACAATCGGAATGGATGCCGTTGTAAGCAAAAAGCTACTTACCGTTAATGCTATTATGCGATTCATCCAACAAAGGACCCTGGAAAGTATTGGAACCATTCCCGGAGTAGATGCCGAGATTTTTGAAATTGTCCCTCATAGTGGTTCAAAAATCACCAAAAAACCACTCCATAAAAT
>CAYLYM010000001.1:58461-75223 GCA_964387645.1 uncultured Calditrichaceae bacterium
CTCGGCCATCGTGGGCGCCATTCGCCGGAATGATGATATCATCATTCCCACTGGCAGTACCCAAATTTTACCTGGAGACAGAGTAGTCGTTTTCAGTTTATCACATGCTATGGAAGAAGTAGAAAAATTATTTTAAACCTGAAATGACACACTTTTGCTATTCACTTTTCGTTGGCTTGTCCCATTTTTTTGTATAAAAAACTACCAATTCTTTATTTTTCAAGCAGAAATCATCAGAAAACGATTTGGCAAACAACAGACTGGCGATCATTCTGAACCAGGTGAAGAATCTTTTGTTTTTTAGAAATTCAAAGATTTCCCATCCAATCTCTGGAGCTCGAAATGACACATGGTTGGTAATTTCGAGCGTTAGCCCCGTCTGGCAGGCGCCAGCCAGAAAGAAATATTGAGTAGAAAAATTTCTTAACTCATAAATGTGGATTCTAAATGACAACTATAATAATTACTATTAATTAGATCAAATCATAATATACATTTCACACAACGGGTTTAATTAAATAATTATGTTTAGTCTTTTTCGGTGAATTTCGGTGTATTTGATGGCTAAAAAATAATTTACTATAAAGAACTTCGTTATGGTAAAATTATCTTTTTAAAAAAATAAACCTTTATTTGCAGAAAATAATTCAGCATAATTAATTTATATATCTCTAAGTTACAAAATGGGAAAATAACTAGATAAAAATACTTTTCTAATCAATGCAATTTCAACTTGTCATTCATATCCTGGGATTTTTACTAATTTTCTTGGCTGCTGCTTTACTCCTTCCCATACCTTTTTCACTCTACTACGGAGAAGGTGATTATATTTATTTTCTCATTTCAGCCGGGATAACATTTATCTCTGGTCTCCTTGCCTATAAACTAACTCGGATGAATAACGAGGTGCGGGCCAGAGAAGGATTCGCTATAGTTACCCTAGGATGGATATCCTTTACATTATTTGGGTGCTTACCTTTTTTAATTTCCGGATATATTCCATCAATTACTGATGCTTTTTTCGAAACCATGTCAGGCTTTACCACTACTGGAGCGACTATTCTAATAGATATTGAAAAACTTCCGCATGGAATTTTATTCTGGCGTAGCTTTACTCATTGGATGGGTGGAATGGGTATCATTGTTCTTTCTCTGGCCATTTTGCCCTTTCTGGGTGTTGGCGGAATGCAGCTTTTCAAGGCCGAAGTTCCCGGTCCTGTTATAGATAAGCTTACTCCAAGAGTGACCAAGACCGCCAAGATATTATGGGGTGTCTATATTTTAATATCGGCTTTGGAAACTAGCCTGTTACTACTGGGCGGGATGAACCTCTTCGAAGCCCTCTGCCATACATTTGGCACTATGGCCACCGGTGGCTTTTCCACTAAAAATGCCAGTATCGGTCATTATAATAGCGCCTTCATCGATTATGTAATCATTTTTTTCATGATAGCAGCAGGAACCAATTTTTCCCTCCATTATCGATTCCTTCGCAAAGAGTTTACGGTATATAGAAAAAATGAAGAGTTTCTTTTCTTTATCAGTCTAATAGTTCTTGGCACGCTTATTATTGGTTATGACACACTCCTGCATCATTACTCAAATGTAGAATTATCTTTTCGGAAGACTTTATTTCAAGTAGTATCGATTCTCACCACTACTGGTTATGGAACAGCCGATTATGAACAGTGGGCCTTCAGTTCACAGTTTATCCTTTTTCTATTTATGTTTATCGGAGGATGTGCAGGTAGTACTGGTGGTGGCATGAAAGTGATTCGACTTTATGTATTGATAAAATTTGTCCGAACCGAAATAAAACGTTTGCTCCATCCCAAGGCGGTTATACCCATAAGAGTAGGAAATACAGTTATTCCGCGAGAAATCGTTCTGAATGTTCTTGGATTTGCTGTTTTAATGATTCTTTTGTTTATTTTGGGAGTCATTTCAATGTCAGTTATCGGGCTAGATTTAGAATCTTCACTTGGCGCCGTAGCGGCAACACTGGGTAACATTGGCCCCGGTTTAGGAAGCGTAGGCCCCACAGACAACTATGCACACATTCCTGTTATCGGGAAATGGATTCTTACTTTTTTTATGTTGACAGGCCGCCTGGAAATTTTCACTGTTCTCATATTATTCGCTCCCTCATATTGGAAAAAATAACAAAGGATTTATGAAAACAAATTTTATTGGTTTTGGAACTATGGTAAATCGGTTTGCCGTATATTTAATAAAATATCAATTTTTACTAATTTTTTTCATTCGAACATAAGAAAACGAAAAACTGCTTTTAGTGGATTGGAAAGGAAAGATTTTTCGGTTATTTATACCTTTTTATCCTAGAAAAGAATAATAAATTTTCTAATACTTTTGACATTTCCTTTACCTCAAGACTTAAGTTCAATTGAAAATATTAATCTTTATTAGGAATTCAGCAATGTTTTGAATCAATCAATTTAAAAAAATTCTATTGAGCATAATCACTATTGTCATTTGACATTAAAAGATAACAATTGTTGAAAACAAAATTTAATTTTATTTTTAACATTCAACTAAAGAAAATAGACTATTTTTTAGAATAATCTTAATAAAATAAAACATACACTTATATGAGTAATGTAATTGTTTCAGCCAGAAATTTAGTAAAACGTTTTCCGATTAAGAAGAAGTTATGGGGTAAACCGCAGAAATTTGTTCACGCGGTGAATGGAGTAGATTTAGATCTGGTTAAGGGACAAACGATTGGACTGGTAGGTGAGTCAGGTTGTGGTAAAACCACCATCGGCCGATTAATTGTTGGATTGGACCAACCCAATCAAGGTACCATTTATTTCAATGGGAAAAAGTTTAGTGCATTTAATAAACAAGAAAAACGGCAATATGCCAGGCAAGTTCAAATCGTTTTTCAAAATCCTTATGCGGCACTAAATCCCAGACAAAGAATTTACCACATATTCCGAGAAGTTTTAAAAGTTCACCAGATTGTTTCAAAAAAAGATATTCCAAGTGAGATTCAGCGATTACTCAATTTAGTAGGTTTATCAGAAGATGCTATGTACCGCTATCCTTTTGAGTTTTCGGGTGGTCAACAACAGCGCATTTGTATTGCTCGAGCTCTGGCCGTTCGTCCTCAGGTTCTGGTTTGTGATGAACCGGTTTCTGCTCTGGATGTTTCAGTACAATCACAAGTACTAAAATTACTCAAACAACTGCAAAAACAATTCAATCTGACATATCTATTTATTTCACACGATTTAAGTGTGATTTATCACATGTGTGATTATGTCTACATCATGTATTTGGGACAAATTATGGAAGAAGGAGAAGTTGAGGCAATCTTTTCTTCAGCTCGGCATCCCTACACACAAGCTTTACTAAGTGCCATCCCCGTTCCAGATCCAGAGACCAAACGCAAGCGCATTATTTTAGAGGGTGATGTACCCGATCCAATAAATTTGCCAAAAGGATGCCCATTTTTTTCCCGATGTCCCAGCAAAATGCCCATCTGCCAGAAAGAAAAACCTCCCACAATAAACTTCTCTCCAATCCATCAAACTCGGTGTTGGCTTTATTGGGACAAATAGAAACGATAGGAGCAAGATCTACCATTGATACAAACTTAAATATCGAACGAAAAATGATATGGAATAGACTTATTATTTGATCCCGACATTTTTATCTTTCAAAAGCTATCTTATTTTTAACCCAATCCCACCAGCCGAAAGTTAAATTCATGGAAAAACACTTTATTCCCATCTGATATCCCAAAACTACAAGACCTTGTGCCATTAACTGGATCAAAGGACTTTCTATATGTATAAAACCACTTAATAATAGGATTGCCCGAATAATGCAGAACAATTCACTATCTACCCGGAGTTAAGACAATTTTTTCTGAACATTAATCTTTGAAATATAAACTTATCTAAATTTGTTTAAAGAAAAATTTTAATGCTTCGGCCCCACTTAAAACGGCGAGGGTTACCGCAGTCCCTGCAATGATCACCCCAAATATATTGGCTATTAAAAATTTTCGAAAAGACATCCCCAATAGATAAGCTCCCAGAGCACCTGAATAAACACCGCTACCAGGCAAAGGAATTCCAATAAAAATGATCAAAAAATATTCACCGTACTTTTCTACTCCATTATGAATCTTTTGCCGAGTTTTTTCTACTTTCTTTTCCCAGAAGGTGTTCAAAAGAGGAATTTTCATTAACAGGTGAAAAATCCAATCGATAATAAAGAAATAAATTATGCCGACAATGATATTTGATATAACACAAATAATCACGACCAAGTACCAGGGCAAATGTGCCGTTATTATACCATAAGGAATACTGGCCCGTAGTTCCAAAAATGGCAAAAACGTTATCCCTATCAGCTTAAGCACTTCTACCATCTCAAATCCTGATTTTTAATACGAAATTAGCTTCTTATATTTTGTTTAATTTTACTTAATCAGAAAATTGATCATGAATAATAATGATCATTTGAAAAAAGAGAAATATCACCTTTCTTCAAAACCTTCTTTGTTTTTTTATAAGAGGGACAAAATGGACATCAGAAATAATTTCCCATCGAATTTTTCCATGCTCGTCTTTTCGAAATCTAGTTAGTTTTTGATTAAACTTTTTACCCATTGGCATAATCAATATTCCTCCCGCAGCAAGTTGGTCAATCAATGGAGGAGGTATTTGCTCACTGTGGGCTGTTAAGATAATGCGATCGAAAGGCGCAAATTGTGGCCAACCTAAATGACCATCCCCAATTTTGACAGCGATACTATATAAACCCATTCTTTCGAATGCTGATCTGGCTTTAGCGGCTAATTCCGGTATTCGTTCGATGCTATATACTTTTACTCCCATTTGTGCTAAAATTGCCGCCTGGTAGCCACTGCCCGTCCCAATCTCCAGCACTTTCTCATCTCCCGAAATTTCCAATGCCTGTGTCATTAAAGCGACCGTAGTAGGATGGGAAATTGTTTGACCAAAACCGATCGGCAGGCTGCTTCCACGATAGGCCTTATATTCCAGAGCCTTTTCCACAAAAAAATGACGTGGGACCCGTAGCATAGCCTCAATTACGCCAGGATCCTTAATACCTGCTTCAATCACGTATTTTTGTACCATTTGTTTACGAAGTGTTGCATACATCTTAATTATAAACGCTCCCGTATTATTCTTAGCATTAAAATAATAAAATTTAAAGTATCGGCTACATGATTAATAGAACTTTTTTGATTTGCATAAATGGTAGGTATGGGAACTGAAAGAATTTTAAATCCTTTCATTCCTGCACGCAATAACAATTCACTTTCTAAATGGAACCTATTCTCATCTAATTGAACTTGTTGCAAAACAGAAGATTCAATTAAGCGGAATCCACACTGGCTGTCTCGAACCAGCTGCCCGGTGGTGATTGAAATGATGAGAGAAGTAAGAGTATTCGAGAGAATACGATGGAAAGGCATAACGCCAAGATGGCGGACTCGATAACCAATAATGATATTTCCACCTTTCTTCAAATACATTTTAAAAAAAGACGGAATATATTCTGGTGGATGCTGCAAGTCGGCATCTAATGTTAAAATTAAATCTCTGGGTTGGTTTTCAATAAAAAAACGGAATCCAGATTTTAGCGCTGCTCCTTTTCCCATATTATTGGGATGTCGGATAATTGCTGCTCTTCTTGAAATTGAATAAAAATCGCATATATTTACAGAAGAACCATCATCAACGACTAATATTTGATATGAAAAAGTCTTACAAGCATTCTGTATTCTCTCAATCAGCTCTTCTAACTGGTTAATATCCGGATTGTAAGCAGGAATAATTATGCCTAGAGATTTTTGTTGATAATTATTCATTGACAAAAAATTCAATTTAAAAATAGAACTTCAAAATGAACGATATGAATTTATTTAAAAATAAATTTTAAAATATAACAAAAATGGGGAATCATTTTTGATTCCCCATTTTATCTGTCGGAGCGACTGGATTTGAACCAGCGACCCCTACCACCCCAAGGTAGTGCGCTATCCAGACTGCGCCACGCTCCGATATTTAAAAATTTAAAATATTCAAATGGGCATGTCAACACTTTTCAAATTTGTCATTCTTCTAATATTTTTTTTATTTCCTTTACTTCCATTTTTATTTCCGCCAGAATGCGTTTCAGGTAAGCTGGATTATCCGAATCATCATTTGGCAAACCCTCTTTCAATTTTTCTTTTACTTCATCTTCGCTTAATTTATGTATATAAATCAAATCGCGGATATAAAAGATTAACTTTAGATCCTTTTCCAGATAATTGCGGTTAGCAGCCCGATTACGAACAGGTTTAATTTGTGGAAAAATTTTTTCCCAGCGTTTTATAATATCGGCGGAAAGCTGGGTCATGCGGCACACCTCCCTGAGAGGATATACCAATTTCCTTTGAGGCATCTGGATTCGCATATTGCTTCCCAAAAATCATTTAAATTTCTATATATTAAATTATAATAAACAAAATACTTAAAAAATTCCAGAAAATTTTGGTCAAAATGGTTTTTGAATATTAAAAAGGGGGGGATTATAAAATGGAATTCAGATAATAATGACCTGATTGAGAGAACAGGACGGTAAAACCACGCTTTTATAAGATAGAGATTTCATGTATTGTTTCGCTATCAAATATCTAAATATCAGCCGCCCTTCTATTTAAAATAAACCCTCTACAAATAGTTGCGGATCAAAAGGTTGTAAATCATCAATTTTTTCACCCAATCCCACATAAATCACCGGCAATTTCAATTGGTGAGAAATACCGATTACCGCACCCCCCTTGGCTGTCCCATCTAATTTAGTTAGAATGATGCCATTCACACCTACTGTTTGAATAAACTGTCGTGCCTGTGATAAAGCATTCTGACCAATGGTGGCATCTAAAACCAACAGGGTTTGATGCGGAGCTTTCGGAATAACTTTTTGAATAACTCGATTAATTTTCTTGAGTTCTTCCATCAGATTCACTTTGGTATGCAACCGACCAGCAGTATCGATAATAACTACATCCGTCCCACGAGCTCGGGCAGCATTCATGCCATCATACACCACCGCCGCCGGATCTGAACCACTTTGGTGTTTTATAATATCAACTCCAACCCGCTCGGCCCAGATTTGTAACTGCTCGATTGCAGCAGCACGGAAGGTATCTGCCGCAACCAACATCACCTTTTTACCTTCATTTTTATATCGAGCCGCTATTTTGGCAATGGATGTCGTCTTGCCAGTTCCATTAACTCCTACCACTAAAATAACATACGGTTTAGGTTTTCCCTCCCACGAATCGTTAGGTGGAGGAACAAACATGTCAGCAATTTCTTCTTTCAAAATTTGATATAACTCTCCTGTAGTCTCAAAATTATGCCTCTTAACCCTGTTCTTCACCTTTTCAATAATTTCTACGGTTGTATCCACTCCTACATCACCAGAGATTAATAAATCTTCAATTTCTTCTAACAATTCATTATCAATTTTTCTAGCAGTAAATATGATTTCCTGAATTTGACCAAAAACTTGTTCACGTGTTTTGCTTAATCCAGATCTAATTTTACTTAAGATATTCATCTATTCCTCTTTAAATAAAATAACTCACTTAAAAATGATGCTAAAATATAAATAATCCTATCTTCTAAAAAAATTTTTTAATAAAGATAAGTTTTCATCCTGCTCCGTAATAACTCCCAGTCGAATTATCCATAAACCTCCGATGGAATTAACTTTTTCTATTTTCAGGGATCTCCAGAAATGAAATAAGGTTGAAAAAGTACATAAGTTTTTTGAACCGAGCAAATACTAAAACTAAAATAGATAATAAAACAACTCCGGCAATCAATTCGGCAGAAACAAGATTATTTAAATACCCCCATAGCAACATCAATAAAGAAAATTCTCCACGATGCATCATTTCTAATACCGACCATTCTGTTTTTTTTCTACGTCTTATCCTCAAAATCAATAGCAAAAAAGCACTAATGATTAAAATAAAAAGAATAATAAGAAAATTAAGAAGCAGTTGCAATAAATACAATTTTTGAGACAAAAGAGATCCCACTGCAATCATGGGAAAAATAATAAAAAATCTTGTAACAGTAAATGGTATGCTTTGTGAGAATATTCTATTATTCTTTAAAACCATATTTAACAAAAAACCACAAATAGCCCCGACAATAATAATCGATATTTTGAAATGAATTAAAAAGGATAATATTGCTAACAATATTCCGATTATCAAAAGGAATATTGGCCATTTTTGCATTGAATCAATGAAATGCAGACGAAGCCTAGAAAAAGCAATCAACCAAAAAAGCATTAATCCAATGCAAAAAACAATGATTAATCGTAAATTAACTTTTTGCAATTCCAGAAAAAAAATGAAATCAAATAAGCCGAAGTAAATTAAAGCAACAATTTCCAGTGCTAAGGTCATTTTAATGAATTCTAGATATTGATGAGAATCATTGTGATTAAATTTTGGCTGTACAGCGAAAGCTGCAAAATCACAGGCAAGGAAAGAAATTGGTAAAAAAACCAGAGTGACCAGCCGAACTTTCTCAATCGATACAAGAGGTGCACTGAGAGAAAATAATAAGCTGACACTGATAAAAAACACCAGAATATCTTGCCAGTTAAAAGAAAGAAAGACTTGATATGTTTTTGGCAAGGTCCGATATCCGAATTCAAAATAGAAAAAAAATACGCCAAGATATGTTAAAAAAGTAAAAATATCCTGGAAATCTACAATGGTATTTAAATTCGAAACACCTTTGGTAAGTTGAAATTTAGATGAAATAAGACCCAAACACAGTCCAGTTAAAATATGAGCAATATAATCTGGAAAGTGGAATTTCCGACTTAATAAAAGCCAAAGAAAATCTACCAATAGAAGTAGCGCCAGTAAGCTAAATTCTTGCTCAAAATTGATAATCATCTTTTTAAGAAAGTTCTAATAAAATAAAATTTAAAAAAATCATTAAAATGATTCTGTGTGCTAAATAACAATAGTAATAATTTTCTTTTTAATTGAATTAGTGATTAATTACTATACTTTTCAATCAAATCCTGTCTATTTTTACAGTTAAATAGATTTTCTCCATGTAATTTTTTAAAAAAGAAAATTTATGATTATTTACAAAGATACGATTGCAAATATAATCTTTCTAATGATTTTGTCAAATTTAAAGATCATAATAAAATTGATCAAAATGATGTGAAGATTTTTATTACATCAAATAAAAATGCAGGATTATTTTTAAAAGTAATTTTAAATAAGTTAAATAAATTCTGTTTTTCATTGGGTAGTTTTGAAAATTCCGAAGCCACAAGGTCAAAATGTTTATCTTCATATTTTTTCAGAGCTTCTTTCAGTCGATAATAACGAAGATGGGTTTTACCCACCTGTTTATGCCACTGCCGTGCATAAGGGAACAGAGCTTTTTCTTGGAAATTTCCACAACAAACGGCCTGGGCAGCTACTTGACCAGCCAATTTTCCGGCGATCATTCCAGAAATAATTCCTCCCCCTGAAATTGGATTGGCCTGAAATGCGGCATCACCCACAACCATGAATCCATCTGCAACAATTCTTTTTAATGTTTTATCCACAGGAACACCTCCAACGGTTCTTGAAACAATTGATGCCGAAGGAAAAAATCTTTCTAAAAATTTGTCTAGATATTCTTCTGAAGATTTATACTTTCCATAATTGCCACTTATTCCCAGGCCTACATTCGCTATTCCGGGTCCCTTTGGAAAAACCCAGGCATATCCTCCCGGAGCAAAATCCCGAGAAAAATAGAAATCACAACAGTGTTCATCTATGTCTAATCCTGCCAAGGTATACTGAGTACAGCTCTCTATTTCCTTAAAATTAATTGTGCTATCAATTCCTGCCCAGCGTGATACACGCGACTCAACCCCATCGGCAGCGATAACAATTTTTGAAGATATTTCATAAATTGTACCATCGACTTCAACCTTTACTCCGGTAACAACACCATTGGTCTTTATCACACCGACAACCGGAGCATGTGTTAAAAGTTGAGCACCTGCATCAACCGCTTTTAATGCAAGATCATAATCGAATAACCGACGGTGCAGTACAATTCCAGTTTCATCTATATTTACATAAACCGGAGTTTGATTTGGTGAAATCAGACGAAATTTAGTTATTTCTGTGGCAATCCACCGAGCAGGTATATCTTGCTCTATAAGTTCTTCCAGAGCTTTTTTTGCCACTCCTTCTGCACAACGCACTGGTATACCAACCTCTCGATCCTTTTCTAATAGCAATACCTTAATTCCACCCCGTGCAGCATGCCAAGCAGCCATCGATCCAGCAGGACCTGCACCGACTACAACAACATCATATTTATCGTCAATCTGGCGTGACAAATACATTGTTAATCTCCATTACATTTTGAAAAAGTTTTGGAAAAATCAATTAAATTGTTATTACAATGTGTTCCGCCAACACAAAACGAAAAAGCAAACTAACATTTTTTAGAAATTTTAAATTTAAATTTTTTATAATAACTTTATATAACTCGAAAAAAACATTATTTCAAAACTCTTTTTAAAACATCCTTGAATGATATTAAACACTCAAAATTCAAACCAGTTTAGCTTATAAACCTGGCAATATCCTCAATATCCCCAGAACTATCTGAATAAACTAAATATGGATAAAACTAATTGCTTTGTAACAATGATTTAAGCTACTATACATTTTCAAATCAAAATGCTATTTTATCTAAAATTTAAATGACGATAATAATAAAAAAAAGTGGTGCATTTCAAACCATTTTTATATTTTTAATTCTTTCATTCTTCTTTTGACGAAAAATCAAATCAATTATCAATACTCATTTTTCAAAAAACTTTACTTTATAAGGTTTAAGTTTCAAATTTTTGATTTCTTTACACTTTAACTCATTAAACAGAATACCACAGTTATTAGCATTATTTTATAAAAATTTTTGAACAATATTGCACACAAGAAAAATTTCATATTTAAGGAAAATCAATTTTTAAAAAAATTATAATCAAACAAAAATTCATAAAAATATTAACAATATCAATAAAAGCTTGTTTAAATCAAAAATTTAAAAAAGGTTCAAATAAAATTTTCCATAATAGATGTTTAGAACGATTAAGTAAAAAATAAAAATAATTGAAACAAATGACAACATTCCTTTTAAACCACTTGCGCAGCTTAGACTCATTTTGTATATTTGGTGTTGGTTTAGTGGGTTTATAAACCCACTTTTTTAATTTATGAGCATATTAGGTAAAAGGTATTTTTTTAGTGGTTTAAATGGATACGCGAATAGAAACAATCAAAAGTTTGATTCAACCGATTTTTAATCGGCGTCATATGTATTTACTAGGAGTAGAATTGCGAGGCCAGTTAAATAATCAGGTATTGTCTATCTATGCTGATACAGATACTGGAATTACAATAGACGAAATCACTGAAATTACCAGAGAAATTGAAGATGTCCTTGATATTCATGATCCTATTGAAGGACATTATCGATTAGAAGTATCATCGCCTGGAATTGATTGGCCTTTAAAGGAAATTTGGCAGTTTCGAAAAAATCTAAACCGACAGCTTCGTGTCCTGTACAAAGTTGGGGAAGAACAGAAAGAAGCGGTTGGAACACTTTTAGAAGTTAATGAAGACAGTATTGTTATTCAGTTAAAGAAAGAAACTGCTATAATTCCTCTTAATAAAATAGTAAACGCCGTGGTTAAACTTAAATGGTAAAAAATTATATTGGAGGTTTAGCACACTCATGCGAAGCGAAATTGTTGATGCTGTAAACCAAATTGCCAAAGAGAAGAGAATTGATAAAGACGAATTGCGAGATATCCTGGAAGATATCTTTATTACTCTTATTAAAAGGAAATTTGGGAGTGCAGATCATTTTGATGTGATTGTAAATATGGATCGAGGTGATGTAGAAATATATGTTGAAAAAGAAGTAGTAGAAAAGGTAGAGGATCCGACCCGTCAGATATCTTTAAAGGAAGCTCGCAAGGTAGATCCAGAAATCGAAGTGGGAGAAGATTTTGTCGAATTATTAAATCCAGAAGTTTTTGGCAGAAGGTTAATCAATATTGCCAAGCAAACGCTTCTTCAGCGGATAAGAGAATATGAGAAACGGAAAATCTTCAACGAATATAGTAGTCGAGTGGGAGAAATTATTATTGGAGACGTTCATCAAGAAACGCGTAATGGCTATTTTTTATTGGTTGATCGTACTGAAATGTTCATGCCAAAATCTGAAGCGATTCCAAAAGAAAAATTACGACGTGGCGATAGCGTGCGAGCTTTGATCAAAAAAGTAGTAGAACCAGATAGCAACGATTTAGATGCGGATAATGAACGGCCACGAAGAAAACGCCATAGAAATATGCCTGAGATTATTGTTTCCAGAGCCGACGACAAATTTATGATAAGGTTATTCGAAATTGAAGTACCCGAAATATTTGATGGCATTGTAGAAATTAAAAAAATCGCTCGAAAACCTGGCGAAAGAGCGAAAATTGCTGTTGAATCCATGGACAAAAGAATTGATCCCGTTGGAGCGTGTGTTGGTATGCGCGGTGTTCGAATTCAATCAGTAGTTCGTGAACTTAACGGTGAAAAAATTGATATTATTGCTTTTTCATCAGAACCAGAAGTATTTATTTCCCGTGCACTTACTCCGGCCAAACCAGTCAGAGTAATTTTGAATACCGAAGATAATCTGGCAGTAGCCATAATACCCGATAAAGATATGGGATTAGCTTTAGGTAGAAATGAAATAAATAAGGAACTGGCACAAAAACTCACTGGCTGGAATATTGAATTAATTAAAGAATCTGAATATTATCAGAAATCTATAGAAGCAGAAATGGATATTGAGGAGATTCCCGGTCTTTCGCAGTCCATTATTAATAAATTACGAGAAGCTAACATTAATACTATCGATGAATTAAAAAGTTTAGGACTACAAGGCCTGATGGAAATACCAGGAATTGGACAAAAGACAGCTCAAAAAATTTTGCAAGCACTGAACATTTAAAAATAATGGAGAATAAAAAAGTTTTCAGGAGTGCAAAGCGATAAGACAACTAATTGATGCCCAATATAGTACCATGAAAAACTGTTTAATAAGCGATCAAACTGTTGCTTTAATTGGATTTGCCTTAAAATCAAGGCAAGTTGTTAAAGGTTATGAGGCAGTTCGCAGGGCATTACAAAGAAATAAATTAGCACTGGTTTTGGTAAGTTCAAAAATTTCAAAAAACGGTTTAGAAAAAATAGAAAATTTACTTAAAGAGGAAAAAATATCTTTATACCAAACCTCTTCTGATACAGATTGGGAAAAACTGTGGGGAGTATACGATTATAAAATAATGGGCTTTTTAAAAGGGAAATTAGGTAGTAAAATTAGTGAGAATTTAAAGTCGGGAGTATAAATGGCTGAAAAGAGACCCAGAAGAAAACTATTCAAGGTGGCAAAAGAGCTAAACCTTGCTCACCAGACTATTATTGAATTTCTGGAAAAAAAAGGATATAAAGTTTCGGGTCTAAATACACCCATTACTGATGAAATTTATGATGAAATTCTGAAAAGATTTTCACAAGAAAAAGTCAAAGCTGAAAAATTAGAAAAAAGAAGACGCGAAAAGGCACGAGAAGAAGTTTTGGCAGAAATAGAACAAGAATCTGAACAATCAACAGTTGTTTCTGAATCAAAAATTGTATCTAAAAAAGCCGAAGAGGTTAAAGCTGAAGAAACAAGTAAGGTCGAGGTTCCTGTTTCTACTGAAGAAAAAACAGTAAGTACTGCTGAAGAAGAAGTTGGTGTACAAAAAGAAACTCCCGAAATTATTAGTAAAAAAACAGCTACCAAAAAACAAACCACCGAAATCTCGCAAGAAACAGAAATAGAGGCAGAAGCAATTTCAGATACTGAAAATTTAGCAAAAACCGAAGAAATAAAAGAAAAATCTACAGAAGAATCCACTGCAACAAAAGTAAGTGAAAAAGATCAGGAAGAAACAGAAGTCAAAGTGTCAGAAGAGGTTAGTTTTATTCCCAAAATTGGCGATATTATCGATCATCCCGCCGCCAAAAGATTTCTGGAATTAGAAAAAGAAAGAGAAAAGAAAAAGGCCGAAAAGAAGAAAAAACGCTTAGAAAAAATCAGAGAAAGAGATAAAGCAAAGAAAAAGGGAAAGGAAAAGGATAAGGAAAAGGATAAAGAAAAAGAAAAAGAAAAAGAAAAATTTGATATTGAAGTAAAGAAGGAAAAAGTTACAACAGAAAAAATCCCTGAAAAAGAAATTATCCCACGTCGAATAAGAGCTTTGGAGAAAGAAGAAATCCAGGAAGTACCTGTGATAGAAGAAGAATTTATAAAGATCGAGAAAGAAGAACGTGCAAAACGAAAGAAAAAGAAGAAGCAAATAGATGAAAGCCTTTCTGAGAAAGAACGGCGACGTCGTAAAGCTTTGGAAATGATTCGAAAAGAGAGTCGAAAAGGAAAACTCAAAATCCCTCTTTTAGACGATACTCTCGAAGAAGAAGTCATTGAAAGAGAGGGACGGAAAAAACGTTCACGAAAGAAAAAAGAAATAGACCAGCAGGAAGTTAATAATACACTCAAGAAGACTCTGGCCAGTATGCAAGAGAGTGGTTCAGGAAGGGTAAAACGGAAAAAAGTTAAAACTACTGAAGAAGAAGTTACAGAAGATGAGAACGTTATTTCTGTTACAGAATTCATTACCGTTCAAGATTTGGCCAACTTGATGGATGTTCCGGTAAACGAAGTTATTAAGAAATGCCTCGAATTGGGGCAATTAGTAACGATCAACCAACGATTAGACATGGACATGATAAAATTGTTAGCCGAAGATTTTGGTTTTAAGGTACAGGAAGAGGAAGAATTTGCTTCAGATTACATTGAAGATATATTAAAAGAAGAATCAGAAGAATCTCCAGAAAAATTAGAACCTCGTCATCCAGTTGTTACCGTGATGGGACATGTTGATCATGGGAAAACTTCTTTGTTGGACTACATACGGAATACCAATGTAGTAGCTGGAGAATCAGGTGGTATTACGCAGCATATTGGTGCTTATGTAGTTGATTTAGAGGACGGACGTAGAATTACCTTCTTAGACACACCAGGTCACGAAGCATTCACAGCCATGCGATCGCGGGGGGCTCATGTGACGGACATTGTGGTACTGGTGATTGCGGCAGACGATCGGGTTATGCCTCAAACAGAAGAAGCTATTGACCATGCTTTTGCGGCAGGGGTTCCCATTGTTATTGCCATTAACAAAATCGATAAACCTGATGCCGATCCCCAGGCTATCCGAAAGCAATTGGCCGAAAGAAATATCCTGGTTGAAGATTGGGGAGGTAAATATCAGGTTGCCGAAGTATCAGCTAAGACCGGAGAAGGTATTTCAGATTTGTTAGAAAAAATTTTATTGGAAGCCGAACTATTGGAATTAAAAGCCAATCCTAACCGACGAGCAACAGGTGTGGTCATTGAATCCCGATTGGATAAAGGAAAAGGTCCGGTTGCAACCGTGCTTATTCAACAAGGAACATTAAAAATAGGTGATGATTTTATTGTAGGTCAGTATTACGGACGTGTTCGAGCGTTATTAAATGAAAGAAATCAACGCGTTCAGGAAGCCAGGCCTGCTTTTCCAGTACAGGTGTTAGGCATCGATGGAGTCCCTGAGGCCGGAGACAAACTTATAGTAATGCCAAATGAGCGTATAGCTAAAGAAATTGCCTCAAGACGTCAGCAACTGAAACGTGAACAAGATTTCAGACAAATTCGCTTACTTACCTTAGACGAAATTTCACGTCAAATTAAAGAAGGCGAAGTTAAAGAATTGAATATTCTGGTTAAAGCAGATGTAGATGGTTCAGCGCAAGCATTAACTGATGCCTTATTGAAATTAAATAACGATAATGTTGCAGTAAAAGTAATTCGTCGGGCAGTTGGTCCAATCTCTGAATCGGACGTCATGCTCGCAGCTGCTTCAAAGGCCATCATCATCGGATTTCATATTCGCCCAACACTGAAAGCCAAAGAATTAGCCGAAACAGAAAATGTGGATATTCGCTTATATAAAGTTATATATGACGCAATTGAAGATGTCAAGTTAGCCCTTGAAGGTCTTTTAGAACCAGAAAAGCGTGAAAATGTAATCGGCGTGGCTGAAATTCGCGAAGTATTTAAAATTTCACGACTGGGTAACGTTGCCGGT
This sequence comes from uncultured Calditrichaceae bacterium, assembly GCA_964387645.1. GTDB lineage: Bacteria > Calditrichota > Calditrichia > RBG-13-44-9 > RBG-13-44-9 > CAYLYM01. Next base: position 74,797 of record CAYLYM010000001.1, read on the forward strand.
TGCTATGTGCTCAACGGGAAAATTACTCGTAATGCCCGGATAAGGTTAATTCGAAATGATGTAGAAATTTATGAAGGTAGGTTAGCCTCGTTGAAACGATTCAAAGAAGACGTAAAAGAAGTAGTCTCAGGATACGAATGCGGTTTGATGATCGAAAACTATAACGATATTAAAGTTGGAGATTATATTGAAGCATTCGAAATTATTGAGGAAAAAAGATCACTAAATACTTAATTAGCAAAGCTGATTGAAAAAACTGATAAAAGATAAGGAGAAAAAACTTTATTTAAAAATTACTAGGAAATGAGAAAAAATTCCGATATGCATTAGATTTTTTTCAGGAATTTCATTTCCTGATTTAAAAAATAAAATGGGTTAATTGGAAATTATAAAAATTTTCAGAAAACCATGCAAATGATAATCGGTG
>CAYLYM010000002.1:0-73044 GCA_964387645.1 uncultured Calditrichaceae bacterium
ATGAAAAGTGCGGACCAGGTACTGAATGAGACTGCTATGAAGGCTCTCGATAAAATGAAGCAGAAAGGAATGACTCGGTTTGTAGGATTCACCACGCACAAAAACCAGGTAGAGTGTATTGAGGCTGGCATTAAAGCGAAATTTTACGATACAATTCTGGTGACTTACAGTTTTAAGACGGATCCTGCCATAGAAGAAGCTATAGAAAGAGCGGTGAAGGCTGGTATTGGGATTATTGCCATGAAGACACAGGCGGGAGGCTATAAAAAGGATGATCGGGGGGATTGGAGTCCACATCAGGCTGCATTGAGGTGGGTATTAAAAAATCCTAATATATCTACTGCCATTCCTAGTATGGTAACGTTTGATCAGGTAGATGAGAACGTGGGAGCCATGAGATCCAGTTTCGGTTTCCAAGATCAGAAAATTCTGGAACGCTACAGCCATTTGTTTGATTGTGAAATTTGTCGAATGTGTGGTTCTTGTGAATCTAATTGTATTTATCATCTTCCTATTCAAGACATCAACCGAGCCTTAATGTATGCCGAAGGTTATAGAGATTATGATATGGCCATCCGGACTTATAGAGAAATTGCAAAGAATACTACAGTAAATGTCTGTTATTCCTGCGCGGATTGTACAACTTCTTGTAAATATCAATTAGAAATTCCCAAGCGAATGAAAAAGGCTTTCGACCTTTTTAAATCATCTCTGGTCTAATTTTTTTTAAGTCAATTAGGTAAAAAAAGCAGGAATCAATATGAAGAATTTATTATTTATTATAATTTTTTTATTTTCTTTTATTGTTTTTTTACGTTCAGAACAAATGCCCTCAGATAAACAGCTACTTTCTTTACTTCCTCAAGTTGAAGGATGGAAATTGGCAGAAAAACCAGAAATCTATATAAGGGAAAACTTATTTGATTATATTGATGGAAATTGTGAATTATATTATTCTTATGGATTTAAAAAATTAGTTAGCGGATATTATGAAAAAGATGACAATCCGAATGCTTCGGTAACGGTTGATATTTATCATATGGGTACTCCAAAAGGTGCCTTTGGGGTTTATTCCAGTATGAGTAATCCCGATTATACCTATGAAGAAATTGGTTGTGAAGCAATTGTTTCTCCTTATCAGTTGCAATTTTGGCAGGATCGTTACGAAGTCGAGATCCGTGGAGCCGGAATTGATGAAAGCTCAAATGTTCTGAAAACATTTGCGCACAAAGTTCTGGAAAAATTACCGCCTTGTTCACCATTGGAAATTATTTTCTGGTTACCTGAAAAGGGCAGAGTTCCCCACTCCTTTAAGTATATTGCTGAAGGATTCCTGGGGCAGGATTATTTCCCTGGAGGGGTTGAGGCGCTATATAAAATAGATGGTAAAGAAGTTAAAGGATTTGTTACAAAGGCGAATTCTGTTAAAGAAGCAAATGAATTTTTAAGGAAGTATCGTAAAGCGCAAATGAATTTTAAAGATGTTCAAATCAGTGAAGGGAAAAATTTCTTCACCTCGTTCCATCGATATACAGGCCATATGCGAGTGGAAGTTTTAGATAATTGGATATTTGGCGCCATATCTCAATCCGATGTCGATGGTTGTAATAAACTTGTATCTGTGATAAGATCACATTTAGCTTCTCGTGAAAAATAGAATTGATTGAATTAAATTTTTTGAGAAATAGGTAATGAATACTTTAAAAACCAAAGCATTGATTTTAATTCTATTATTTTTATCTCTAATTTTTTCTTGCACAAGGAGCACTCAGTCTGAAGTGATTCGAGTGGCTTGTGTAGGAAATAGCATTACTTATGGCAGTGGGATACAAGATAGGGAACATCGGTCATATCCAGCTCAGTTGGGAAAGATGCTGGGTGAAGGATATGATGTTCGAAACTTTGGTGTTAGCGGAGCAACAATGCTAAAAAAAGGCGATAAGCCTTACTGGAAACAGGAAGTATTTCAGCAGGCTCTGAATTTTAGGCCACATATTGTTATTATCCAACTGGGAACAAATGATAGTAAACCACAAAATTGGCAATACAGAGATGAATATAAGAAAGATTATCTGGATATGGTTGATCGTTTTCTGATCCAGGAACCACAGCCAAAAATATTTTTGTGTCTTCCGGTACCGGCTTTTGAAGTTCGTTGGGGGATTTGCCCTGAAGATTTAGAGGAAGAAGTGATACCTATAGTGAAAGAAGTTGCGGCTCAGAGGAACCTACCAATAATAGACCTATTTACTCCTTTTAAAGGGAAAGAAGAATTGTTTCCGGATAAAATACATCCTAATGCAGAAGGCGCCAAATTGATGGCTGAAGTTATTTATCAAATGATTACAGGTAAAAAAGCACCACTCACTTCGAATTGAGAATGGGTTTTAAAGGCTTAAGAAGATGATTGAAAAAAATCAGAGGAATTTTTATGAAAAAGCTTGGTAAATATTCTATCGGAATAGGAGACCGTTTTGCACATCAAGGAAAAGCTCAACTAAAGGCTATTATTCAGGCCAAAGAGGTCGGAGTAGAAATCACACCAGTGTGGAATAAATCCTACCGGGAACATAACATCGTAAAAAGTAATCCGAAGGATACCAGAGTTGAAGCAGATGAAGCTGTAAAAGCGCTTGGCTGGAAAGATGCCTATTTTGTTGATGCCGACCATGTGGGAATGAAAACAGTTGATTTGTTTATTGATTATAGTGATTTTTTCACGTTAGACGTGGCAGATTTTATTGGAAAATCGGCAATTGATGATGACATCAATGCTTTTGTGGAAAGAAATAGAAAGTTTTTAGGAAATTTACAAATTCCTGGTATTTCAGAAGTATTTCAGATTACAGAAGAACAATTAAAGGCAGTTGCTGAGAAATTTCTTTTTGCCATTCAGGAGGCTGGACGCATCTATCGTCACATAGCTGGTAAAAAAGCAGAAAACTCTTTTATAGTGGAAGTTTCTATGGATGAAACAGATGAACCTCAAACACCGGTTGAGTTACTGTTTATTTTAGAAGCAATTGCAGCGGAAGGTATTCCTGCCCAAACTATTGCACCGAAGTTTACCGGTCGGTTTAATAAAGGAGTTGACTATGTGGGGGATGTGGAACAATTTTCTCGCGAATTTGAGCAGGACGTGGCGGTTATCAATTTTGCTGTTAAATCCTTTAGACTTCCTCCAGATTTAAAACTGAGTGTTCATTCTGGTAGCGATAAATTTGCTATCTATGGACCTATAAATCGCACGCTTAAGAAATTTAAAGCAGGACTTCATCTGAAAACAGCTGGTACAACCTGGTTAGAGGAATTAATTGGTCTAGCCGAAGCGGGAGGTGAGGGTTTAAAAATTGCCAAAGATGTCTATAGTGAGGCGTATCGCCGTTTTGATGAATTATGTGGCCCGTATGCTGCTGTAATTGATATTGATAAAGAACAACTCCCAACTCCAGAAACTGTAGAAACGTGGGATGGACAAACTTATGCCGATACCCTGCGTCATGATCAATCTTGTGATAAGTATAATCCGAATTTTCGTCAACTTCTACATGTTGGATATAAGATAGCTGCCGAGATGGGAGATCGTTATCTCAGTGCTCTGAGAAAATATGAAGGGATCATAGCCAAAAACGTTACAGAAAATATCTTTGAGCGTCACATCAAACCCGTTTTTATCAATCAATAAAAACCTTATAAGGAGTGAATTATGGCCTTTATTCGAAGAAATTGGACACCTGAAGAGGCTGATGAGTGGCATAAAGAAGATTGGATTGCAATCATCCTATCTGTGATCTCTTATATTACTTTAACTATTGGTGTGGCCTTATCTTTCTTATTGCTTACCGAAGGATTTATTATTCTTCTAATAGGCGTTATCGTCACATTACTCATGTATTGGGTTATTGATCCCAAGCTTAGAGTCATTTCTAACGAGTACGAAAAGAAACAAAAGGAATTCCTTGAACATATTGAAGAGATTCAAAGATGGGAGGTCAGATCATGACCAAAGGCCTGGCAGTGGTAATAGGGATGACTATTGCTTATGCTGCATCATTTATCGGGATGATTTTCGCATACATTTATTATAAAAGAAATAAGCAAAATTTAAAATCTGACAAGGAAGGTTAAAATGTTAATCACTTTGCTTTCATCTACACGTATTGGTTCGCCCATTCTTGGTGTAATTTTACCGGCAATTATCTTTGGTCTTTCGTTGCTACTCACCATTTTACTCATCCGCCATTTTATGAAAAAGCATCCAGACGCATAACATAGATGGAGTTCTTATGATCACTTTTGAATTATTAGACTGGATATGGTTATTTCTTTTTATTGTTTTGATGGTTGTTTTTGGATCCTATTTTTATCGTTTGGGTAAACGTTCAGAATCAGATTTTTTCTTAGCAGGTAGAGGATTGCCCTGGTGGTTGCCAGCTTCATCAGTTTATGCCACCCATACAGCTACAGATACACCTATTTGGGTTGCCGGTGTTGTTTATAAATATGGATTTGCTGGATTGTGGTATGCCTTTTTTGCGGCATGGTGTGCTATTAGTGCTTTTGTGTCCACCAAAATTTTCCGACGTTCGTTAGCTTACAGCCAAGCGGAGTGGCAAAGCCTACGTTTTGGTGGTCTGGGAGCAGAGATGTTGCGAGGCTGGTTAGCTGGATGGCAGGTATTTATGAATATGTTTATCCTTGGTTGGGTAGGTATTGCTATGGGCAAGTTGTGTAACCTGCTGTTTGGATGGGATTTGTGGATTGGTCTGGTACTTTTTACCAGCATTGGAGCTATTTACGTGCTTCTTTCGGGTTATTGGGGAGTGGTGATGGCCGACTTTCAACAAGGGGTCATCGCCTTCTTGGTAATTGTTATTGTATCTATTTGGGGTGTTGTTGCGGCTGGCGGTCCCGATGCTATTGTGAATAAGCTCAAAAAATACAATAGCACCTGTGAATGGAAAATTCCAGATGATGTTCCCAATAATACTACTGGAATAGTCAGAATTACTGATTCTGAGACGGGTAAAGAATTTGCGCGATCTTCCGGAACTTTTACCATTTTGAATAAAGAAGATGAACAGCAATTTAGAGCAACTGAGGAACGGGTAAAACAATTAGTAACTCAGGTTGAAAGTTCTTCAGCGGATTATCCCGAGGTCTTGTTTCCACGTGCAGGAGATGTGCTTTTAGCAAACCATGGTTATAATGTGGTTTGGACAGCAGGTAAAACCGGAAAACGGGTGAATGTTGAGTATTCATTTGACAATGGTAAAACATGGTCTGCCATTGAATTGAATCATTTTGATGGTCAAATATGGCGAATTAATCCATTCAGCTTTACTGGTTTAACCAAGGGGCAGTTTCCTGTGGCATGGTTTATTACCATGATGATCATAGCTCTTATTGGCGGTTTTGGCATGGGAACCACTATTGATTGGTACACCGAAGCCCAGAGAATTCAGTCGGCCAAATCCGTTCGGGATGCTTCTTACAGTATCTGGGCTGGAACGGCTTTGGTGCTCATTCGTAATTCAATCTGGGCGGCAGCTATCATGGGCTTTTTTGTTTTATTTCCACATTTAGGCCAGAGCAGTGAATACGAAATGGGATGGTACATCGTAGGATTTCGATATCTACCTGTTGGAATGGTTGGATTCCTATTTGCAGGAATTCTGGCAATTCATTTATCCACTGTTTCGACTCAATTAAATTTAGGTGCAATGTATGCCACTCGCGATTTTTATCATCATTATGTTAATCCCAAAGCTGACGAGAAAAAATTGGTATTAGTTGGACGTATATCCACTTTTATTATTTTAATCGGGTCTTTCATATTTGGAACAATTATTGGTGAAGAAATCACGGCATGGTTGATTTTTGCTCTCTGGATTATGGCTGCTGGTGTTTGGTTACCAAATATTCTACAGGTTATTTGGTGGCGTTTTAATGCCTGGGGTTCCTTAAGTGCATGGATTGCTAATCTGGGATTAAGTTGGTTGATTGTCTGGGTCTTACCCAGGTTTGGTGTCATCCCAGAATTGCCAGATTATTTGCAATTCTGGATTCTTATTGTCTTGAATGCACTTATTTACATTCCTGTAACTTACTTAACAAAACCAGAAGATATGGACCATTTAGTCAAATTCTACGTTATGTCTCGTCCAATTGGTTTTTGGGGCCCAGTGAAGAAAGAAGCTATTCGCAGGGGATTGATTTCTTAATAAGAAAGTAATTTTTTCTATGGTTTAAAAAAAGCGTGAGTAAATATTTTTAAAAGATATTTGATTATGTCTTTGCTCCGAAAAATTAAAATGTCGAAGATATTTTTAATATGACTTTATAGTAGGAGTGGCTTCCAGTCACGATTGATATTGAAATTAGGGACAAGGATGTCCGTCTGGCCACCTGGCAGGCTCGTCCTACAATTTTGGATGATTTAAAAAAATCATTTTTCAGAGCTAAAATAACAATCGTTAAAAAATATCATCATAAAACTTATTAAATTAAAGTTAATGGGAGTGAAAGTTTAAGAAAGGAAGGAGATAAAGAGGTATGAATCAGGAAGAATTAACCAAGATGTATGATTTCACAGATCGAACAGTGGTAGTGACGGGAGGAACGGGAATTTTGGGGGGTGAAATAGCCTGTGCGCTGGTGGGCTGTGGAGCGAATGTAGCAATCATGGACCGAAATACTGAGTTACGGGAAGATATGAAAAAGAAGATTGAAGCGTCTGTTGGAAGGGCGATTGTGGTCTATGGTGATGTTTTAGACCGTGATGTATTAAATCAATCTTTTGAACGTATTCTGGAAGAATTTGGAAAAGTAGATATTTTGATAAATGCCGCAGGGGGCAATCATCCCGATGCGACAACTTCTCCGGAAAAACCATTTTTTGATTTACCTTTGGAAGCTTTTCGTTTCACATCTGAGTTGAATTTATTAGGAACTGTGCTGCCCAGTCAAATTTTTGGGAAACATATGGCTGAAAGAGGAGAGGGGGTCATCCTCAATGTATCTTCAATGAATGCCTTTAGACCTCTTACGCGAATTCCGGCTTATTCGGCGGCTAAAGCGGCTGTAAGTAATTTTACTCAATGGTTGGCTGTGCATATGGCACAGGAATATTCTCCAAAAATCAGGGTGAATGCCATTGCTCCAGGTTTCTTCTTAACCATGCAGAATAAGTTCTTGCTAATTGATGAGAAGACGGGTGAACTTACACCTCGAGGAAAAAGTATTATAGACCATACGCCGATGGGACGATTTGGTGATCCGGAAGATTTATTAGGCACTGTTTTATGGCTGATTTCTCCAGCCTCATCTTTTGTTACTGGAATTGTAGTTCCCGTTGATGGCGGATTTTCTGCCTTTAGTGGTGTTTGAAAAAGAAACGAATGAAAAATAAACAAAAAGAAAAGAGAGGAAGAGGGATGAGCAAGTTAAAGTACACTCCTGAGTTGCGAAAATTGGCTGCCGATACGATTCGATTTCTATCAGCAGACGGTGTTCAAAAAGCTAATTCGGGCCATCCAGGAATGCCTATGGGCATGGCTGATGTTGCTTTTTTATTGTGGACGCATTATTTAAAATTTAATCCCAAAGATCCCAGGTGGCCGAACCGGGATCGGTTTGTGCTTTCAGCCGGTCATGGTTCTATGTTGCTATATTCATTGCTTTATTTAAGCGGTTATGATGTCACCATGGAGGATCTCAGATCATTTCGGCAATGGGACAGCCGTACTCCCGGACATCCCGAGTACTGGTGTCTTCCCGGTGTCGAAACAACTACCGGTCCGCTTGGACAGGGCTTCGCTAATGGTGTTGGTATGGCTATTGCTGCAAAAATGACTGCGGAGCGTTTTAATACCGCTGATTTCAATCTTTTTGGTAACCATTACATTTATGCGATCGTTAGTGACGGTGATCTGATGGAAGGTGTGGCTTCGGAAGCGGCTTCAATTGCCGGTCACCTGAAACTTGGCAATCTGATTTATATTTATGATGATAATCAGATCACCATTGAAGGAAATACCGATCTAACTTTTTCTGAAGATGTAGCCAAACGTTTCGAAGCCTATCATTGGCATACCATTACTGTGGATGCTTACGATCATCAAGCAGTAGTTGATGCCATCGAAGAAGGACGTCGGGAAACTGAAAAACCGACATTAATAATAGCCAAATCGCACATTGGATATGGTAGTCCAAATAAACAAGATACTGCAGGGGTGCATGGTGCCCCATTGGGTGAGGATGAGTTAAAAGCTACCAAACGTAATTTAGGTTGGCCGGAGGATGCGGAATTTTTTGTACCTGAAGAAGTATCCAAAATTTTTTCTGAACGGGTTGAGGAATTAAAACAAGAATATGAAAGCTGGCAGAAAGCTTTCAGCGGATGGAAGGAAAAGAATCCAGATTTAGCCAGTCAATGGGAAAATTTTCAAAATAAAACGGTTCCTGAAGATATCGAGAAGGAATTATTATCTGTATTACCGCAAGAACCCGATGCGACACGTAAATTATCAGGTAAAGTTATTCAAAAGATTGCTGATTTAGTGCCCAGCTTTGTTGGTGGCTCAGCCGATTTGGCACCATCTACCAATACACTGATGAAAGCTTATGAATCCATTGCTCCAGAGAAATTCTCCGGGCGTAATTTCCACTTTGGTATTCGGGAACATGGAATGGGAGCCATTCTGAATGGCATTGCACTTTATGGTGGTTTTATACCTTTTGGTGCAACATTTTTAGTGTTTTCCGATTATATGCGTCCGCCTATCCGTCTGGCCGCCTTAATGGAACAACAAGTAATTTATGTTTTTACACACGATAGTATTTTTATTGGTGAGGATGGACCAACCCACCAACCCGTGGAGCATTTTGCTGCCTTACGTGCTATACCTAATCTAACAGTTTTACGTCCAGCCGATGGCACTGAGGTTGCCATGAGTTGGGCTTATGCTTTGAAAAACCGTAAAGGACCGACTGCTTTGCTATTGACCCGACAAAAAGTGCCTGTAATTGAACGAGGTGGTGATTTTGATCCGAGTCTTGTCCTGAAAGGTGGTTACATCGTATCCAATTGTCAAAAAGATACACCCGATGTTGTCCTGATTGGAACGGGATCAGAATTGGCTGTGGCTATCGAGGCACAAAAGATTTTGAAAGAGCATAACATTGATGCCCGGGTAGTTTCCATGCCTTCTGTTGAGCTGTTTAAACACCAGGATAAAAGATACCGAGATTCAGTGATCCCCCCGCAGGGCAGTAGAGTTGTAGTAATAGAAGCAGGTGTTGGTTTTGGATGGAAAGATATCACTGGCTTGCCGGTTTTGATGATTGGATTAGATCGTTTTGGTGCATCCGCACCTTATAAAGTGCTTGCAGAAAAGTTTGGTTTTACTGGCGAGCAGGTGGCAACCAAAGTTATAGAATGGCTTAAAAAATAGCAGATTATGTTTGAATGGAAATAGATGTGGTAATTATAAAACCAAGGAGAGATAAAAAATGGAAAAATACGATATTGGTCTAATAGGTCTGGCTGTAATGGGGGAAAATTTGGTATTAAATATGGAAAGGCACGGTTTTTCGGTAGCGGTTTATAATCGTACTGTAAGTAAAGTAGATGCTTTTATTGAAGGACGTGCCAAAGGGAAAAATATAAAAGGATGCCACAGCATTGAGGAGTTGGTAGCCAGTTTGAAAAAGCCGCGCAAAATTATGCTTCTGGTGAAAGCTGGAAAACCTGTTGATGATTTTATTGAGCGTCTCATTCCGCATCTTGAGAAAGGTGACATCATTATTGATGGTGGAAACAGTTATTTCCATGATACCATTCGACGGACAGAGTATGTGGAGAGCAAGGGATTATTATATATAGGCACTGGAGTGTCTGGTGGAGAAGAAGGTGCTTTAAATGGTCCTTCTCTCATGCCAGGTGGTTCACCGGAGGCTTGGCCGCATGTTGAGCCTATTTTTAAGAGCATTGCGGCAAAAGTGGCCGATGGTACCCCATGCTGTGAATGGGTGGGTAGCAATGGTGCTGGACATTTTGTTAAAATGGTGCATAATGGCATAGAATATGGCGATATGCAAATGATCTGCGAAGCGTACTGGATCATGAAAAATGCACTGGGTTTGACGCCAGAAGAAATGCAACCCATATTCACTGAATGGAATAAAGGTGAATTAAATAGTTATTTGATCGAGATTACCGCAGATATCATGGGAAAGAAAGATGATGAGACCGGAAAATCCATGCTCGATGTTATTCTTGATACTGCTGGACAGAAAGGAACTGGCAAATGGACTAGTCTGGAGGCGCTTAATCTGGGTGTTCCTGCACCTACAGTAGTGGAAGCTGTCTTCGCTCGTGCTTTAAGTGCTATCAAAGAAGAACGGGTAGAGGCCTCGAAAATTTTGCATGGGCCTAACACAAAATTCGAAGGCGATAAAGAAGAATTCATCGAGATGATCCGCAAAGCACTTTATGCGGCCAAGATATGCTCATACGCCCAGGGATTTCAGATCATGCGAACTGCTTCTAAAGAATACAATTGGACTCTTAAATTTGGTGATATTGCTTTGATGTGGCGAGGCGGTTGTATCATCAGAGCTCAATTCCTGGATAAAATTAAAGCAGCATTTGATAAAAATCCTGATTTACCCAACTTGCTTTTAGATGATTATTTCAGAACTGCTATTGAAACGAATCAGGATGCCTGGCGAAAGGTAGTGGCGAAAGCTGTAGAGTTGGGAATCCCGGTGCCAGCCTTTAGTAGTGCATTAGCCTATTATGATGGATATCGCAGTGAGAGATTACCAGCCAATCTATTGCAGGCTCAGCGCGATTATTTCGGTGCTCACACTTATGAACGCGTGGATAAGCCGCGCGGCCAATTTTTCCATACTAATTGGACGGGACGTGGTGGAACCACTTCTTCTACTACTTATAATGTCTAGCTGGATATTATATCTATCAAAAATACTGAATTGAAAGCAGGAACGATAGGTTATTTCTATCGCTCCTGTTCAAAGTTCAAACAAGTAATTTAAGGAAAACGAGATGTTAATTGGAAAAGGCGCAAAAGATGTCGTTCTTAAAGAAGAGGAAGTTTTCAACCTGTGCGATCAGGCTTTTTCTCAAAAAGACCTTGATGGGAAAAAATTACTCGTGATTATCCCGGATCATTCTCGAACTGCTCCAATTGATATGATGTTCCGCCTGGTTTATCAATTGCTGGCAGATCGGGTTCAACTTTTAGATTTCTTAATTGCTCTGGGAACACATCCCCCCATGAGCGATGAAATGATAAATAAGCGAGTTGGTATTACCCAGGAAGACCGTGTAACTAAATATCAAAAAGCCCGTTTCTTCAACCATTCTTGGAACGATCCTAATCAACTTCGATTAGCTGGTACGATCACCGAAAAAGAAGTTGAAGAGATTTCGGAAGGATTGATGCGAGAAGAAGTGGAAGTGACAGTTAACAAAATGATTTACAACTACGATCTGCTGTTGATAATAGGTCCTACATTTCCTCATGAAGTGGTTGGATTCTCTGGTGGAAACAAATATCTTTTTCCAGGAATTGCTGGACAGAAAATAATCGACATGTTTCACTGGTTGGGAGCGCTTATTACTAGTCCTAGGATCATTGGTACTAAGTATACTCCGGTTAGAAGAGTGGTCGATCGTGCAGCTCAATTTTTACCTGTAGAACGTATGTGTATCAGTCTGGTGGTCAAAGGTTATGATCTTGCCGGTTTATATATTGGCACACCAGAAGAAGCTTGGGATGCTGCTGCCGATCTGTCCAATCAGCTACACATCATCTACAAAGAAAAACCTTTTCATACTGTTTTATCTCGCGCTCCGGAAATGTATGATGATTTATGGACGGGTGGAAAATGTATGTACAAATTAGAACCGGTTGTAGCGGATGGCGGAGAACTTATCATTTATGCACCGCATATTAAGGAAATATCTGTGACTCATGGAAAAATTATTGAAAAAATTGGTTACCATGTACGCGATTATTTCTTAAAGCAAATGGATAAATTCAAAGACATTCCAGGTGGAGTAATGGCGCATTCAACACATGTGCGCGGTATTGGTACTTATGAGAATGGCGTGGAAAAACCGAGAATTAAAGTAACATTAGCAACTCAAATTCCGGAAGAAGTTTGTCAAAAAATCAACCTTGGTTATCGTGATCCAAGAACAATCAATATTGCTGATTTTGAGAATAGAGAGGAAGAAGGTATTCTTTATGTTCCCAAAGCTGGAGAAATGCTTTATCGTTTAAAAGACGATCCTTTTTGCAAATAACAATTCCCAGTGTTAAATCCATTAAAGTGAAAATCATAATTTTAATTTTATTCATCTAAATCGAAAAATATTTTTCTTTTTGCAAAATTAAAGAATGATTATATTTAAACAATTCTTTAAAAGAAATATTTCTCAAGGCTAATTTTGAGAAGAAATAGAAGTTAAAAACTTACATGTCGAAATTGGAGGTTAACCGATGGCACAGAATAAAAATGTTGTTGTTGCCCAATCTGGTGGGCCTTCGCCGGTTATAAATAATTCCTTACGTGGAATTATTGAAACCTGCAAGATGTTTCCAGACAAATTTGCTACCATTTATGGCGGTTATCATGGGGTTGAAGGAATTTTAAAGGAAGAACTACTTGATTTATCTGCTCAACCGGAAGAAGAGATTTCTCTTTTACGTACAACCCCGGCAGCGGGGTCAATCGGTACTTGCCGTTACAAATTGAGAGAACATCAACAGGAAGATTTCGAACGCGTCATCGAAGTATTTAAAGCACATAATGTGGGGTACTTTTTCTACATAGGGGGCAACGACTCGATGGACACCGCCAATAAAGTAGCAAAGTTAGCTCATAAAAGAGGATTAGATCTTGTTGCTGTGGGTGTGGCAAAGACCATCGATAATGATGTTGGCGATTCTGAATTCAAATTAATCGATCATACACCGGGTTACGGAAGTGTGGCACGCTATTGGGCACATATTATTCAAAATGCCAATGAAGAAAATATGGGATCATCGCCGTCGGATCCTGTATTAGTGATTCAAATGATGGGTCGGAAGATCGGATTTATTCCAGCGGCCGCACGATTAGCTGATCCCAAACGTGAAATGCCGCTACAAATTTATATGCCAGAATCAAATGTATCTATGGAGGAGTTGGTAGACAATGTAAATGATGAACTAAAAAGAAGCGGTCGGGTAATTGTTTGTATCAGTGAAGGGTTTGATGTAGGAGATGTTGGCGCAGTAAAAGATGCTTTCGGCCATACGCAATTCAGTGCCAGCAAATTGACCGTGGCTCAGATTGTAGTGAATCACTTGAATAGTGTTGGATTAAAAGCCCGTGGTGCAGCTCGAGGCCAGGTACCTGGCACTGACCAGAGGGATACCATGATATATGCTTCTACAGTAGATTTAGACGAAGCATACAAAATCGGACAAAATGCAGTTGTTATTGCCATAGAAAGTGGCTCTGGATATATGTCTACTTTGAAAAGACGTCCTGGAATTATATACAATGTGGACTATGATAAAGTACCTCTGGAATTGGTGGCCAACTCAGAACGTGAATTTCCAAAAGAATGGATTGCACCAAACCGGATTGATGTAACAGATGATTTTGTGCGGTATGCTCGGCCCTTGATTGGAGAGGATTGGGTGAGTGTTCCTATTATTAATGGTCGGCAGAGATTTACCCGTTTCAAGAAAATTTTTGCTGAGAAAAAACTACCACAATATGTGCCCCAGGCTTATCGATCTTGAAAAGATTAAATTATTGAATAATATAAACGATAAGGAGGATGCAACCAATGACTGACCCGCAGGCTGAATTACGTAATATGGAACCACAGCACGAATACCTTGTGGCTATTGATTCTGATGGTTGTGCTTTCGACACTATGGAAATCAAGCACAAAGAATGCTTCATTCCCAACATTATTAAATACTGGCACTTGCAACCAGTATCTAAATATGCCCGTGCTGCTGCTGAATTTGTTAATCTATACTCTAAATGGCGGGGGATTAATCGCTTTCCAGCTCTAATTATGGTTTTTGATTTACTACGCGAATGGCCTGATGTCAAGAAACGTCAAGTGGAAATTCCAATAGCACAACCTTTGCGGGATTGGATTCAGCGAGAAACGAAACTTGGTAACCCGGCCTTAAAAGCGGAAGTAGAACGTACCAATGATCCAGTCCTTAAGCAAGCTCTGGAATGGAGCGAAGCTGTGAATCGTACAGTGGCCGACATTGTACATGGAGTTCCGCCCTTTCCATACGTGCGCGAAAGCCTTGAGAAAATTTCCCAATGGGCAGATATCATTGTCTGCTCCGCCACCCCTTACGAAGCCTTAAGAAGAGAGTGGGAAGAGCATGATATTGCGAAATATGTACGCGTAATAGCTGGACAGGAAATGGGTAGCAAAAAGGAACATATTCAATTAGCTTCGGAAGGCAAGTATGACAAGGATAAAGTTTTGATGATAGGTGATGCACCGGGTGATATGAAAGCTGCAAAAGCCAACAATGCCAAATATTTCCCCATTAATCCAGGACATGAGGATGATTCCTGGGAATTCTTCTACAAAGAGGCTGCGGATAAATTTTTAAGTGGAGAGTATACGGAGGAATATGAAACGAAACTGGTGGCGGAATTTGAAAAGCTTTTACCTGAAAAACCTCCCTGGAAGTAGATTATATTCCTATCGGCTTTCTTGCAAAAAATTCCTGAAGCAGAATGTTCGTAAAACATTCTGCTTCAGGTTTCTGAGGAACAGTTTATTGACAGAAATTAAAATTTAAGTTCGGTGATATTATCTATAAATTTAAGTTGAATTGCAAGCCAACTATTTTAACTCCAGTGGTTAAAATAATTTCGTTATTTAGTGTTTATTTAAAATATGAATTTACCACCCCCTGGGTTTTTTAGGGAATTAGGTGATTAAAACTTTCGTAAAAAAGTTACTTAAATTTTCATATTAAAGAATGTTACCCGCCTGGTTTTATTACCTCATGAAGTTGATTTGTCCTGCTTTCTTATTGCTATTCATGAATGGATATAAATTCAATCTTTCTTTAAGTAAAACTCTCGATATTTTTTAAAGAAATGTCGTTAATATTTTATAGAAGTTCCATTTAATAAAGATTTGTGAAAAATAATGGCCTTGCAACATGAAATGAAAATTGTTAATATCACATTAAATTAAAAAATTTATGAATAAAAAAACAGATGTTGCAGGCCAATGATTATTGAAACTCATGCTTTTGCCAGGGCAGGCTTACTTGGTAATCCTTCTGATGGTTATTTCGGAAAAACCATTTCTATTAGTGTTCGAAACTTTGGTGCTCATATTTCTTTATACGAAACGCCTGAATTGCAGATAATTCCTCAAGAAGTGGATAAAAATGTTTACAGAAATATCCACGAGTTAGTTGAAAATATTAGCCTGACTGGATATTATGGTGGAGAAAGACTCATCAAAGCAGCTATTAAAAAGTTTTATGAATACTGCCGGGAAAATAAAATTAAGATTAGTAACCGAAATTTTACCATTCGCTATCATTCTTCAATACCCAGACAGGTAGGACTTGCTGGTTCTAGTGCTATTATTACTGCCACAATGAAAGCTTTGATGAAATTTTATCAGGTAAAAATCCCATTAGAAATTCTTCCTAATGTAGTGCTTTCTGCAGAAGTAGACGAATTGGGAATTAATGCTGGTTTACAAGATCGCGTTATTCAGGCTTATGAAGGATGTGTATATATGGATTTTGATAAAAAATATATGGAAAAACATGGTCACGGTAGATATGAGCGGATTAATCCAGAGCTTTTACCCAATCTTTATATTGCCTACAAAACTGACTTAGGTAAAGTCTCGGGCAAGGTTTTAAATACGATTAAACAGAGATATGACGAAGGGGATGAATTTGTCATCAATACCCTGAACCAGATTGCTGAACTGGCTGAATTGGGCAGGAAGGCGATTCTGGATCGTGATTATGATAAGTTGAATGAATATATGAACTTGAATTTCGATTTACGCCGCAAAATTATGAATATCAGCGAAAGTAATCTGGAACTGGTAGAAACAGCTCGCAAATGTGGTGTATCAGCAAAGTTTTCTGGTTCAGGTGGATCTATTATTGGTATTTACAAAGATGACAAAATGCTAACCAGATTGATTGTTAATTTAAAAAAAATTAAAGCTAGAGTCATAAAACCCTATATTGTGTGATTAAGGGAGGTAAATATGGTTAGAAAGGCTGTGATACCTGCTGCGGGAATGGGTACTCGTTTTTTACCTGCTACCAAAGCACAACCTAAAGAAATGTTGCCCATTATCGATACCCCAACTATTCAATATGTGGTTCAAGAAGCAGTAGATTCCGGGATTGAAGATATTTTAATTATTACAGGTAAAGGTAAAAGAGCTTTGGAAGATCATTTTGACCGAAACTTTGAATTGGAGGTTTTATTAGAAAAAAAGAATGAAATGTTTTATTATAATGAAATTCGCCGTATTGCCGATATGGCGAATATTCATTTTATCAGGCAAAAGGAGCTAAATGGGTTGGGTGATGCCATTTCTTATGCCGCAGATCATATCGGTAATGAGCCGTTTGCGGTTCTTTTAGGCGATACTATTGTCGATTCAGTTATTCCTGTTACTCAACAGTTGATCGATATTTATGAACAATTTCGTCAATCAGTGATTGCAGTTGAAGAAGTGCCCGAAGATAAAGTAAATCGTTACGGTATTGTTGGTGGGAAAAAGATTAGCGATAGAATTCTTGAAGTCGATCAACTAATCGAAAAACCTTCTGTTGAAGAAACTCCATCTAATCTAGCGATTGCTGGAAGGTATATTCTTACACCTGAAATTTTTAAAGCTATTAAACAAACATTTCCTGGTAAAAACAATGAAATTCAATTAACTGATGCATTAAGGATACTTCTCGATAGAGAAAATATTTATTCATATACTATTGAAGGTAAGCGTTACGACATAGGGAACAAATTGGATTACTTAAAAACAGTGGTTGAGTTTGGATTAAAACGACCGGAATTCAGTGAGCCTTTTTCTGAATTTCTCCAAGAAATCATCCAATCTCATATTAAAAAGAATCATCAAAATGATACAAATAAGTAAAACTTCACTGTAATAAAAGGGGATTTATTATGTCAGAATTTGTTTTGGAAGAAGATCGTTTTTTTGAACCAGATCCGATTATTAGGAAAATAGCTCGCGAACTTTACCAAGAGGTAAAGGATCTGCCTATTGTTAGTCCACATGGACATGTTGACCCGCGGATTTTGGCTGAAAATACGCCTTTTCCTGATCCGACAGAACTTATTCTTATCCCTGATCATTATATTTTCCGAATGCTTTATTCTCAGGGAATTCCTCTGGAATCACTTGGGATTCCTACGATAGACGGGACACCGGTGGAAACGGATCACCGCAAAATCTGGCAAATTTTTGGAGAGAATTTTTACCTATTTAGGGGAACACCAACTGGTGTCTGGTTAACTCATGAATTTTATGAAGTTTTTGGTATTCGTGAAAAATTAACTGGCGAGTCGGCTTTGCGAATCTATGATCAGATTCAGGAAAAACTACAATCACCGGAATATCTACCACGCAGCTTGTATGACCGGTTTAATATTGAGGTATTAACTACTACCGATGGAGCAGAAGATACATTGGAATATCATAAGAAAATTCAGAAATCCGATTGGAACGCTCGTATAATTCCATGCTTTCGTCCCGATGCAGTCGTCAATATCACAGCTAAAGATTGGAAACAACATATTCACCGGTTGAGCGAAGTGAGTGGCATTGAAATAAATTCTTTTAAAAATTTTATCAAAGCTCTGGAACAGCGGCGAGAATTTTTCAAGTCCATGGGAGCAGTTTCAACTGACCAGGGTATTGTAAGCCCTTACACGCATGAATTATCGCCGAATGAAGTGGAAGCTATTTTTCAACGCGCTTTAAAGGGGACCGCTACCGAAGAGGATTGGAATCAATTTACTGCCCACATGTTGATGGAAATGGCAAGAATGAGTGTAGAAGATGGTCTGGTAATGCAAATCCATCCGGGGTCTTTCCGAAATCACAATAAATTCATCTTTGAACGATTTGGTCTGGATAAAGGCTGTGATATTCCTGTACAAACAGAATATACTCGAAATTTACATGAATTACTCAACAAATATGGTAACCATCCAAATTTTACGTTGGTTGTTTTCACGTTGGATGAGAGCACTTATTCTAGGGAATTAGCACCGTTAGCAGGTCATTATCCGGCTATGAAATTAGGTGCAGCCTGGTGGTTCCATGACAGCATTGAAGGAATGATGCGGTTCAGACAACATGTTACCGAGACTGCTGGATTCTATAACACGGTTGGTTTTACTGATGATACGCGAGCTTTCCCGTCCATTCCAGCGCGTCATGATGTAGCCCGACGGATCGATGCTAATTTCCTGGCAATTCAAGTATCTAAACACATAATTGACTTAGAAGATGCTCGAACTATCATAAAGGATCTTGCTTATAATATTCCAAAAAAAGTTTATAAATTAGACAATTAAGCAGTCGAAAAAGCTTATTTTAAATCAGGTAATTATCCTTATGTTTTGTAAACACTTGAAAAATTAATTTGAAAATTTTATGTTAATCATTACTTTATTTGAACATAATTTAAATCTGGAAGATATGTTTGAACTCCCGGATTTGTAGCTTATGAAATAATTTAATTAAAAATTGACTAAATTGGAGGAATTGGAATGCGATCGTTGAAAATTTTAATTTATTTTACTCTTCTTACTTTTATTATAATTGGTTTTTTGTTTTCCGGTTGTGGAAAGAAGAGTAATGTCGTCACCTTGAAGATGGCTCATGGATTGGCGACCACCCACCCGGTACACAAAGCCATGGAATTCATGGCGAAAAAAGCACTGGAAAAGTCTGATTCCACGCTGGTGATTGAGATTTATCCAAACGAACAATTAGGCAACGAAAAAGAAATGCTGGAAAAATTACAGTTGGGTGCTATTGCTCTTACCAAAGTATCCAGCAGCATGTTAGAGAGCTTTCTAGATGAGTACAAAGTATTTGCTCTTCCTTACATTTTCCGCAACGATGAGCACAAATGGAAAGTATTTAATGGTCCTATTGGTAAAAAGATATTGGCTTCTGGTGAAAAAATTAAGCTGAAGGGATTGGTTTATTATGATGCAGGTTTCCGTAGTTTTTATACCCGAGAAAAACCGATTTTGCATCCTGATGATTTAAAAGGATTAAAGATCCGAACTCAGCAAAGCCCCATGGCAATGAAAATGATTTCGGCTTTAGGCGGATCGGCCACACCCATTTCGTGGGGCGAATTATACACAGCCCTTCAACAGGGTGTAGTAGATGGTGCAGAAAATAATCCACCTAGCCTTTACACTTCCAATCATTACGAAGTCTGTAAGCATTATAGTCTGGATGAGCATACGGGAGTGCCAGATGTTGTTTTAATCAATACTGATGTCTGGAACAGATTGTCCCCTCTTCATAAAAAAGCTCTTATGGAGGCTGCTGAAGAATCTGTACCTTATCAAAGGCAATTGTGGAAAGAATTTGTAAAGGAGAGTATGGATAAAATGGTTGCAGCGGGTCTAAAAGTATATCATCCCGATAAACAGCCTTTTAAAGAGAAGGCTATGGCATTGTGGAAAGAATTTGAAGGAACAATTGTTGGCGAATTGGCAAAAGAGATTCAAGAGGTGAAGTAATCATGTATAAACGAATAAGAAAAGGGCTTGATACATTTTTAGAAGTTCTTACAGCAGTGGTTATGGGTATCTTGGTTCTGGATGTAACTTGGCAAGTAATAACTCGTTTTATTCTGAAAAATCCGAGTAATTGGTCGGAGGAATTGGCCACTTATCTGATGATTTGGGTTGGTCTACTGGGGGCGGCTGTTGCGCTAAATCGTGGCGCACATCTGGGTATTGATTATTTCGTTGGAAAATTGGATCAAAAGAAAAGACTGATCACAGAGCTTATCGTCTTCCTCTCTATTGGGTTTTTCTCGGTCTTTGTGTTAATTTTGGGTGGTGTTAAACTTGTTCAAGAAACCTTCCAGATGGGACAAACGGCTCCGGCTACCGGCATTAAAATTGGTTATGTTTATATTTCTGTGCCAGTTTCTGGCTTTTTTATTGCCCTTTACAGTTTTGAATTTTTTGTAGAAAGCTTTTTAAAGCTGAAAAAACTATCATCTTAAATTTCTAGTGATTTATCTCCGCAGAGGGAGATGAGAATAAGTGTTGATTAATTGGTTATATTAATTCAAAGTGGAGTTGTCAATGGATTGGCCTACAATTGTTCTGGTTGTTAGTTTTGTTGTTTTGCTTTTTTTGAATGTACCTATTGCCTTTGCCATTGGTATTTCAACCCTTTTAACCATTTATACCATCGGTGGATTACCTGCTCTCAAGATTGTGGCACATACCATGGCAACAGGTATCGATAGCTTTGCTTTACTCGCTATTCCATTTTTTATCTTAGCCGGACTTTTTATGGGTCGCGGTGGAATTGCCCGAAGGCTGATCGACTTTGCCAACGTGATTGTCGGTCGATTTCCAGGTGGCCTGGCGTATGTAAATATTTTAACCTGTATGCTTTTTGGCGCGATATCAGGGTCAGCCGTTGCGGCTGTTTCCAGCGTCGGTGGATTCATGATTCCTCTAATGAATAAAGAAGGTTATCACCGCGATTTTAATGCTTCGGTAAGTATTACAGCAGCAACAACTGGATTACTTATTCCGCCAAGCAATGTAATGATTGTTTATTCTCTGGCTACCGGAGGAATTGTCTCTATTGCTGCGATATTTCTGGCTGGATTTCTACCAGGGTTTCTGATGGGCCTTGGTTTAATGATAGTTAGCGGTATAATTTCTATTCGGCGTGGATATGGAAAAGGTATAAAATTTGGTTTGAAAGAAGGGTTTATTAAATTTCTGAGTGCTATTCCGCCATTATTCTTAGTGGTATTAGTTCTCGGTGGTATTTTAGCAGGATTTTTTACTGCTACTGAAGCCGCAGCAATTGCAGTCGTATATGCCTTCATTCTATCAGTCTTTTTTTACAAAGAGGTTAAACTTAAAGATATCCCGCATATTCTTTTACAAGGAGGCATTACTACTGCTGTTGTGTTTTTGCTTATTGGAACTTCCATGGCAATGTCCTGGGTGTTAGCCTATCAGGATATACCACAAAATATCAGCACTGCCTTATTAAGCCTTTCGAATAGTAAGATTATCATCCTGTTGATTATCAACCTCATTTTATTAGCGGTAGGTACTTTTATGGATATGACACCCGCTGTGCTGATTTTTACACCCATTTTCTTACCAATTGTTCAGAATTTAGGTGTGCATCCTATTCATTTTGGTATTATCATGATTATGAATTTATGTATTGGTATTTGTACTCCACCAGTGGGTTCTGCGTTGTTTGTCGGCTGTGGAATTGCTGAAACGACTATAACTAAAGTACTGAAACATATTATTCCATTTTTCATTGCCATGATTATTGTCCTGTTTATCACTACCTATATTCCTGAAATTTCCCTCATTATTCCACGTCTCTTCGGCTTTCACTAAGATAAATGAAACCACCTTGAAAAGGATTCAGGGTGGTTTCTGCAATTCTTGTATTTAGTTTTTATTTTCTAAAAAGACTATAAGTTCATAAGCTTCTCAATAAAATGCGTCCTAGTTTATTTTTAAAATTTGTTTGAATTAATCTATTTAACAAAAGCTTTTCATTTTTTGAATATTAGATTTGTTAATATTTTATATTGTGAATTGTTTTATTCACTCTATCTATTATTTATAAACGGGGAGTGGATTTACAAAATTTTTGAATTTATTGAATAAATTGATATTAAATAATTCAATTTTTTTGAGGAGGATATGCAAATAAGGTTTGGTCTCTTTTCTATTTTAATTTTCATTATTAATATATTTATAATTTATTCAGTGTTAGGAAATAGTCGGATAGAAGCTGTGTTAATAGAAACGCCGCCTAGGATTGATGGGCGAGTTGTTGAAGATGTATGGTTTAAAGCAGCAGTAGTTGATCAGTTTTTCCAGAGGGAGCCAGATACTGGTCAACCCTCATCACAACCAACTGAATTTTACGTCTGTTACGATCGAGATTATCTTTACATTGGAGTCAAATGCTATGATGATCCTGCTAAGGTTACTGCGAAAGAAATGGCGCGCGATGCCAGTTTAAAATATGATGATAAAGTAGCCATCATTATTGATACTTTTCTTGATCGTCGGAATGCTTACTGGTTTCAAATTAATCCACGCGGTTGTATTGGCGATGGAATTTTGAGTCAAAATGGTGCTGCATTAAATAAACAGTGGGATGGGCTTTGGGAAGGACGTGCTAAAATTCATGAAAAGGGTTGGGATGCCGAAATAGCCATACCGTTCAAGACCTTGAGTTTCCATCCTGGTCAGACTACCTGGGGCATCAAATTTATGCGCGAAATTCAACGGAGAAGTGAAAAGGTTTATTGGCCGGTTGCGAATTTAGATACTTATAAGTTCCAGGTGTCAGATGCAGGACTATTGGAAGGTCTTGATGGTATTTCGCAGGGTGTGGGATTGGATGTTGCTCCGTACGTTCTGGTTGGATTAGATCAGAAAGTTGGAACGAATTATAAGTACCCCTCAGATGCAGGTGTTGATATTTTTTATCAGATTACCTCGGGAATAAAAAGCGCTATTACAATAAATACAGATTTTGCACAAACAGAGGTTGACGATCGTCAGATTAATTTAACACGTTTCAGATTACATTTTCCGGAGAAACGTGATTTTTTTCTTGATGGCGCCAGTTATTTTCAATTTGGGAGAGAAGGTGATCGGCAAAATCGCTATGCTAAAAAATTAATTCCATTTTTTTCACGACGATTGGGATTAGATAAAGATGGTAATCCAATTCCAATCGTATGGGGAGCCAAAGTGACTGGTCAGGTTGGTAAATGGAATCTGGGATTTTTGAATATTATGGATGAGCGGTCGACAGGAAAAAAGAACTTTACAGTAAATCGAGTATCTCGCAATTTTGGAAGCCAATCGTCAATTGGAATGATTGCAACGCACGGAAACGCCCTTTCAGAGGATGATAATCTACTTCTGGGTGTTGATGTGAGATTAGCTACTTCAACTTTCCGTGGCAACAAGAACCTGGCTTTTTTAGGATATCTTCTCAAATCCAAAACAACCGGTCTATCAGGAAATGATTTCGCTTTTGGAAGCGAGATCGTTTATCCTAACGATTTTTTATTTTTCAGAACTGGTTATCACCAGATTGAAGAAAATTTCCGAGCAGGAGTTGGTTTTGTTCCAAGGTTGAATTACCGGGAATCCTATGCTGAAATTTTATTTGGTCCTCGACCAAAAAGGTGGGGAATCTTACAAATTAAATTTGGCTCAGAACTGGATTATTTAACAGATTTGAATAATTATTTACTTACCCGAGAAGTTCGGTTTATACCATTTTCCATATATTTTAATTCTGGAGATGAAATCGCCTTTGATATATCTCAACGGTATGAGTTTTTAGATAAACCTTTTAATATTTACACGGATCATATTATTGATCCTGGCATTTATTCCTTTTGGCGTTACCAAATTAGAGTTGGCAGCGCCCAAAGACGAAATTTCTGGACTACTGTAAATTACAATTGGGGTGATTTCTGGAATGGAGAAAACAAGCAATTGCAGTTGGCTATGGGATATAAAATCACTGTTCCTCTTTTCATGGGGCTGCAATTAGAACACAATGATGTTTCTTTAATCGACGGTGCTTTCAACGCCAAGGTTGTGCGTCTAAACGCCGATATTCTATTCAGTCCCAGGATAACTTTAAGCAATTTTATTCAATATGATAATTTTTCAAAAGAAATGGGTTGGCAATCTCGTTTTCGCTGGATTCTAAAACCGGGTAACGAAATTTTACTGGTTTGGAATTCTATATGGGAAGAACCCTTAGAACGTTATGAAATTTCTCAAAGTGCTTCTCGATTGAAATTCTGTTACAATTATAGATTTTAAAATAATATTAAAAACAAGCTAAATGGATGTGGGAATATTGATATAAATTTACCAGATATAATCGTAAGAATTGCTAATTTGTTTAAAATATAATTTTTTAATGTAATTTTATAATTTTAAATTTATATTGTTATTGAAAAGATCAAAATAGTTTTGTAGACTAATATTAAGTTGCCAATCAACACAAAATAAGGAGAATGAACTATGGCAAGACCTGTTACCCTTTTTACCGGTCAATGGGCTGATTTGCCCTTGAAAGATCTGGCCAAAATGGCTGCGGAGTGGGGCTACGATGGTCTGGAGTTAGCCTGTTGGGGTGATCACCTGGATGTCGAGAAGGCAGCTACGGATCTGGATTATTGTGAGAAGCAAAAGCAGATTTTAAAAGATAATAACCTTCAGCTATTTGCCATTAGCAACCATCTGGCTGGACAATTGGTATGTGATCCTAACAACGACAGTCGTTCTGATGCTTTTGCTCCAGCTGATTGTGCGGGCGATCCGGAAAAAAAACGTGCCTGGGCAGTAGAATCTATGAAGAATGCTGCACGTGCCGCCAGGAATTTAGGCATCAAAATTGTAAATGGATTTACTGGCTCTTCAATCTGGCATATGTTCTATAGTTTCCCACCAGTAACTGATCAGATGATTGAGGACGGTTTTAAATACTTTGCTGATATGTGGAATCCAATTCTGGATGTTTTTGATGAGTGTGGCGTAAAATTTGCGCTAGAAGTACATCCCACTGAAATTGCTTTCGATCTTATTACTGCAAAAAAGGCTCTGGAAGCTATTAATTACCGGAAGTGTTTTGGCTTTAATTTCGATCCCAGCCATTTGCACTGGCAGATGGTCGATCCGGTAAAATTTATTTATGAATTCCCTGATAGGATTTTCCATGTTCATATGAAAGACGCTGCTTTACAATTAGATGGACGTACTGGTATTCTTGGTTCGCATTTGAATTTTGGCCATCGTGAACGCGGATGGGATTTCCGTTCACTTGGTCGCGGCGGAGTGAATTTTGAAGAGATAATTCGAGCCCTCAACCATATTGGATACAAGGGGCCCCTCTCGGTTGAATGGGAAGACAGCGGAATGAAACGCGAGCAAGGAGCCAAGGAAGCCTGCGAATTTGTTAAAAGAATAGATTTTGAACCTTCACAGGTTGCCTTCGATGCAGCTTTTGAACAAGAATGATATTATAAAAGGTAAGAATAATGAGTCCAAAAGAAAAGATGAATCGGCGTGAATTTATAAAAAAATCAGTGGGAGCTGCTGCTTGTGCAGCAGCCTTCCCCGCTTTTATCCCTTCAAAAGTTTTAGGAAGAAACGGTTCAGTACCGCCTAGTGAGAAAATTACCATGGGTTTCATTGGTGTAGGTGGAATGGGAACGGGTAATTTGCGTGGTTTTATCGGAAAACCCGATGTTCAAGTTGTCGCAGTTTGTGATGTAGATACCGAGCACCGTAATAGGGCGCGAGATATTGTTAATTCAAGGTATGGTAATAAAGATTGTGCGACTTATAATGATTTTCGAGATTTATTAAACCGGGATGATATTGATGCGGTGTGCATTGCAACCCCAGATCATTGGCATGCATTAATTGCCGTTGCTGCAGCCCGGGCAAAAAAGGATGTTTATGCCGAAAAACCGTTGGCCTATTCTATTGCCGAAGGTCGTGCCATTGTCGATGCTGTCCACCGTTATAACATCGTCTGGCAAACTGGTAGCCAGCAAAGGTCAGGTCGGAATTTTCGTTTTGCCTGTGAATTGGTTCGTAATGGACGAATCGGTGAAGTTAAAGTTGTCCGAGTGGGGTTGCCTTATGGGAATGGTATTCGCAAAGCCAGTACCAAACCTGCGCCTGTCCCCAGAGGATTCGATTACGACATGTGGTTAGGGCCGGCTCCGTGGGCACCTTATTGTCCTGCACGTTGCCACTGGAACTTCCGATGGATTAGTGATTACTCACAGGGTCAATTGACTGACTGGGCTGGTCATCACATTGATATTGCCCACTGGGGTATGAACACTGAATTGTCTGCTCCTATTGAAGTTTTCGATGCACGAGCTGATTATCCCAAAGCTGAAGACGGTCTTTTCGATACTCCTCCCAGTTATCGTTTTGTCTGTAAGTATAAAGAAGGTTTTACCATGGTCGTTTCTGATACCCGACAACATCCAATTGGACGAGGCGTGTTGTTTGAGGGTTCGGAAGGCTGGATATTTGTCAGCCGCAGCGGTATGAAAGCCAACCCGGAATCGCTCTTAAAATCGAAAATTGGACCAAACGAAATTCATCTTTACGAAAGCAATGATCACAGACAAAATTTTTTAGATTGTGTACGAACGAGGAAGAAAACGGTAGCCCCAGTTGATGTTGCTCATCATTCCATCATGGTAGCTCATATCGGTGCCATTGCCATGAAATTAGGGCGAAATTTGCGATGGGATAACAAAAAAGAACGTTTTATTGATGATCCAGAAGCCAATCGCTTACTTTCACGTCCCATGCGGAGTCCCTGGAAAATTTGATTAGAAAATTTTATATAATAATTTGAAATCAAAAATTATTCACCAAAAAATTATGGGTGAAAATCAAATTTCAAGGCGGTCTTTTCTAAAAAGGTCGGCAGGGACCCTCGTAGGTACTTTGCTCTTCCCTTATTTTGTGCCAGCATCAGCATTAGGTAAAAATGGTTTTACTGTTCCAAGTGATCGTATCACTATGGGATGCATTGGACTTGGTGGGCAGGGCACTTATAATATGCGTAATTTTATTCAGCAACCAGATGCACAAGTGATTGCTTTATGCGATGTAGATCGTGGTAGTACTGATTATGGTATTTTAAATGCCGGAAGTTATTTTGGACTGGAACCAGCTTTGAAAAGAGCATTAGATGAATATGCCCGACAAAACCGCCCGGTAAATACAGAAAGTATTTCTTTGTATACAGATTTTCGTGAACTGCTGGCAAGAGAAGATATCGACGCTGTAACAGTGTGTACCCCGGATCATTGGCATGGATTGATTACTATTGCTGCAGCAAAAGCCGGCAAAGATATTTATTGTGAAAAACCTTTAGTCAACAGTATTCCAGAAGGGCGAGCTGTTTGTGAAGCAGTAAAATGTTTTGGAAGAGTTTTACAAACAGGGAGTCATGAACGTTCCAACGATTCCGTCCGATTTGCATGCGAACTGGTGAGAAATGGCAGAATAGGTGAACTTCGCACCATTGAAATCAACATGCCTAACTCTGATCAGCATCATAAATGGATACTGTCCCATAATCAGCCGCAACCAGAAATGCCGGTACCGAAGAATCTGGATTATGATATGTGGTTAGGGCCAGCACCCTGGCGACCTTATACCCAAAATGGAGTGCATTTTTTCTGGCGTTTTATTCTGGACTTTGGTGGTGGAGAAATGACAGATCGTGGCGCACATATCATTGATATTGCCCAACTGGCCAATAATACAGATAATTCTGGTCCAATAGAAATAAAAGGAGTTGGTAAAGCACCGAAGACGGGAATTTACGATTGTTTTATGGATTATCAATTTGAATGTTGGTATGCCAATGGTGTCCGG
Organism: uncultured Calditrichaceae bacterium; assembly: GCA_964387645.1. Classification (GTDB taxonomy): domain Bacteria; phylum Calditrichota; class Calditrichia; order RBG-13-44-9; family RBG-13-44-9; genus CAYLYM01. Next base: position 27,799 of record CAYLYM010000002.1, read on the forward strand.
CTTATCGGCAGTAGTAAGGGAGAACGAGGGTTGAAACTGGTTGGGTCTGAAGGTTGGATTTTTATTCACATCCACGGAGGTCGTTTAGAGGCAGAACCAAAATCGTTACTGCGAGAAAAAATTGGACCAGATGATATTCACATCGGTAGAAGTCCCGGACATCATCGAAATTTTTTAGATTGTGTTAAAACACGAAATTTACCAGTAGCCCATGCCGAAATAGGTCATCGAACCGCCACTATTTGTCATTTATTGAATATTGCTTACCTTACCGGACGTCCAATTAAGTGGGATCCAGTTAAAGAAGATGTTGTGAATGATCCCGAGGTACAGCGCCTTGTTAATCGGCCAATGCGTACTCCCTGGCATGTATAGTGATTTAATGGAGGATTAAATTTATGTCTCAATCTAAAAAAATAAATCGAAGACAGTTTTTAAAAAATGCATCAGCAATTACCTTAAGCGCCGTGGCAGCGCCAACTATTATTCCAGCATCTGTGCTTGGCAGAAACGGTACCATTGCACCAAGCAATAAAATTGTTATGGGATGTATTGGTGTGGGATGGCAGGGTACTTCTAACATGGAAAATTTTTTAAGAGAACCAGACGCCCAGATTGTGGCGGTTTGCGACGTTGATAAAAATCATTTACAACGTGCTAAACAAATTGTAGATAAACATTATGGTAATAACGATTGTGCTGTTTACCACGATTTCCGCGAATTATTAGAACGGGATGATATTGATGCCGTTTCGTTAGGTTTACCTGACCACTGGCATGCCATTCCTGCCATAATGGCTGCAGAAAAAGGTAAGGATATTTACGGAGAAAAACCATTATCACATACGCTAGCCGAAGGTAGAGCTATTTGCAATGCTGTTAAAAAATATCAGCGTATCTGGCAAACCGGCAGTTGGCAGCGATCGCAGGATAAATTTCGTTTTGCCTGTGAATTGGTGCGGAATGGACGAATTGGTAGAGTCCATACTGTGGAAGTAGGTTTACCATCCGGTCATACAGATTTTGCTGGTACACGTCATTTGAATAAAATAACGCCAGTACCTGAGGAATTGGATTATGATTTCTGGATTGGCCCGGCACCTTATCAACCTTATGTGCCTGCAAAAGTTCATAAAAATTGGCGCTGGGTTTTAGATTTTGGTGGAGGTCAGTTGTTAGACTGGGTTGGTCATCATCTTGATATCGCTCATTGGGGACTTGGATTAGAATATACCGGGCCAGTAGAAGTAGAAGGTTATGGCGAATATCCTAAAGACGGTATTTGGAATACAGCAACCCGTTACAAGATTACCACAAAATATCGAAATGGCATCACTATCATTTTAGCCGGTGGACATGATGATATCTGCAATGGAAAAAGAGGTACTAAATGGATTGGTGAATACGGGTGGATCTGGGTAGATCGTAGTGGAATTGATGCAAATCCAAGGAGCCTTTTAAAAGAAAAGATCGGTCCCGATGAAATTCATCTCTACCGTTCTCCAGGACACTGGCGAAATTTTCTGGATTGTATTAAAACCCGTAAGACAACCATTGCGCCTGCTGAAGTAGCGCATCGATCGGCAACTCCCGGACACCTTGGTCAAATCGCCATGTTACTCGGTCGAAAAATACATTTTAATCCCGATACAGAAGAAATATTAAATGATGAAACTGCCAGCAGAATGTTGAGTAACGCTTTCCGAAGTCCCTGGCACTTATAAAAAATTTGAGATTTTTATTCGAAAGAGTTGTATCTGATAAGTTTTGCAAATTATTTCTTGTATAAATAGAAATTATTATTTTTTAGGAATATTGTGTTTTTCAAAAAATTACAATATCATTAATATTCGTTGTAATTTATAGAAAATTACATTATAAATTATTTTAGTAAAATTAACAGAAGGGATAGCCATGAGATTCAGTAAACTGATTTTCTTACCGCTAATTTTGTCGTTTTTATGCCTTCTATTTTTTCAAAATCCAATTCAAGCACAAACACCTGAAGAGATTCAGAAAATTGAGAACGCAGCCCCTGAAAAGGCTACTGTTACACCAAAAAAACCCCGCAAGCTATTGGTAGTGTCGATTTGTCATGGATTCAAACACAAGTGTATTCCTATTGCTGCTAAAGCTATCGAAATTTTAGGAAAAAAGACCGGCGCATACGAAGTAGTACATGCTAAAGACCTGAGTGTTTTTGAATGGGATAACCTCAAGCAATATGATGGAGTGCTTTTCAATAACACGACCAAGCTGAAATTCGATAACGAGAAATGGCGTAAAAATTTGCTGAAATTTATTAAAAATGGGAAAGGTGTGATAGGCATACACGCTGCAACGGATAATTTTTATGACTGGCCGGAAGGCGCCGAAATGATGGGTGGCCTGTTTGATGGACATCCGTGGAATTCGAAGGGAACCTGGAAAGTGAAAATAGACGAACCCGATCACCCCTTGAATGCGGCTTTCGAGGGGAAAGATTTCGAAGTGAATGACGAAATTTACCGCACCAAAGGTTTCACCCGGGAGAAACTGCGAGTGTTGGTCAGTCTGGATATGGCTGATGAAGTTAATTTGAGTGCGAAAGGGGTAAAATATACTGATAAAGATATCCCCATTAGCTGGATTCGCCGGTATGGTAAAGGTCGTCTATTTTATTGTTCTTTTGGGCATAATAATCATATTTACTGGACCCCTTCGATTTTGCGGCATTATTTAGATGGAATTCAGTATGCGCTCGGCGATTATCCGGTGGATGATACTCCCAGTGTCGACAAATACATGGAGGATGCCGCCAAATACCAGTGGGGCCAGAGCCGCGCTTCGCTCACCATGTTAAGTGATTTTGTACGCTGGGCAATCGACCATCCGGATGTTCGTGCCCGCACAGAGGAACGATTCATTAAATTTTTAAAGCGAAAAGATGCCAGTCTGCCGGGAAAACAATTCGTTTGCCGCCAATTGAGCCTGATTGGTACCGAAAAATCCGTTCCCGTACTGGTCAGTTTGCTTCGGAAGGAAAAAACTTCTAACATGGCAAGGTATGCACTGGAGCGAATTCCGGGTGAAAAGGTAGATGTGGAATTACTTAAAGCTTTGAAAAAAACCAGGGGATTGGTCAGGATTGGGATTGTTAATACACTTGGAGTAAGACGATACGCAAAAGCCCTTTCAGAGTTAAAGAAACTGGTTTATGATAAGGATGCTGAGGTAGCCAGTGCGGCTGTTGCAGCCATTGGTCGGATTGGTGGAGATCAGGCTGTTAAGATTTTGGCAGAAGCTAAGAACAAGCTCAGCGGGAAATTGCGTAATCAGGTTCTGGATGCCTATCTGGCATGCGCTGATCAGTATTTAAATAAAGGCAAATCTACTGCTGCAAATAAGATATACCGGGAATTATATCAACCAAAGGAACCTGTACCTGTGAGAGCATCAGCTTTAAGGGGACTAATTCTTTCTGACCTGCAGAATGGTGTGCAAACGATAAAGGAGGTTCTGCAAGGGGATGATACAGAATTGCAAGCAGTAGCTATAAGTATGATTCGGGAATTACCTGAGTCAACAGATGTGCGTGAGATTGCTGAACTATTGCCTGATCTTCCATTGGAAGGACAGATTCAATTACTCTCAGCGTTAGCGGATCGTGGCGATTCAGCTGCTCGCATGGTAGTTTTAAAGGCTACGGAAAGTCCCGAGGCTGAAGTCCGCATTGCAGCACTCAGAGCTTTGGCTGTGTTAGGAAATTCCCGAGATGTAAAGCTTTTAGCCAGTAAAGCTGCATCCTCCCGGGGGAAAGAGAGCCAAATTGCACGTGAAAGCTTATATCGACTGAGCGGTCCAGATATCGATGATACTATCTTGAAAACCATCCCTGATGTAGAACCAGCTGTTAAAGTTGAACTTATCCGAAGCCTGGCGGAACGCGGTGTCACAAAAGGCGTAGATTTGTTGTTCACCACTGCAAAGGATGAAGACAGTAAAGTGAGAGTGGAATCGCTCAAATCTCTGGGTGTACTGGCCGCACCGGGTCGTTTGTCAGAATTGATTCAGCTTTTACTTCAGGCGCAAACCGATACTGAACGTCGTGAAGCAGAACGAGCAGTATACGCTGTAACGCAGAAAATTCCTCCAAAAGGTGGTAAAGCAGAAGCCATCCTTGCCGTTTTACCTATAGTAAAAGACGAGACCAGCCGCGGATCTTTGCTACAAGTTTTAGGAAGAATTGGTGATCGAAAAGCGCTGGGTATCTTAAGAAAATCTCTTAAATCGAAAAGTGATGTCATAAAAACGGCGGCTATTCGTGCGCTTACTGACTGGCCCACACCAGAACCAGCCGAGGATTTATTGGAAGTTGCCAAAACCTCTAAAAATAAAGTTCATCAGGTTCTGGCTCTGCGCGGTTACATCCGATTGGTTGACGTCATGCATACTCACCCAGCCAGTGTTACCCTTAAAATGTATAAAACCGCAATGGAATTGGCTACTGAGGCGAATGAGAAAAGAATGGTTCTGTCTGCTTTGGCTAATGTTCAATCTGTTGAAGCGTTAAATTGGGCGATGAATTATCTCAATGATCCCCTGTTAAAAGGCGAGGCGCAAGCAGCCGCAGTGCGAATTGCAAGGGAAATTTATCGTTCTTATCCAGATGAATGTAAAAAAGCTATGGAGAAAATTCTGACAACAAATCCGTCTGAACAAGTGAAAAATAATGCGGAAAGGGTTTTAAGATATATCCAAGAACTGTAAATAATTTTGCCAGATTGTTGAAAAAGAATTTCGTCCGGGCGTCTGTGTAACCAGGCAAGAAAAATTTTGAGAAAGATGAGGTTTTTAGATTGAGAACATTAAGTGTTAAAAAATACTTAGTTTTCATCGTATTTTATTAAATAATTCTGTTTGATAAATGAACCAGAGGGGATGATGTCAGAAAAAATGAATCGTCGAAATTTTTTAAAGAAAACTTTAGCTGCATCAGCAACCGCTCCTCTGATTTTAAGTTTTGAAGAAAAAGCTTTGTTAGCGGCAAAATCCAATTATAGTAAATCACCGGAAAAGAAGACTGCTTCGATGAAAATCCCAACAGGAAAGATAAAAAATGTTGAAATCACCCGTTTAATCGTTGGTGGAAACCTTACCAGCGGTTTTGCCCATAGTCGTGATTTGATTTATGTATCATCATTGTTACGTCATTACTTTACAGATGATAAAATTTTCGAAACCTGGCAGCTTTGTGAGGAAAATGGGATAAACACCGCCATCCTGCGACTGGATAATCAGGTGATCCGATTAATTAATAAGTACTGGCATGAAGTCGGTGGTAATATTCAGTGGTTAGCTCAGGTAAAGATCAAAGAAGATGATTTATTTTCAGATATCTCCCGGGCTATCGATAATGGAGCCATTGGAGCTTACATTCATGGAGGTGTGGCTGATAAATTTATTACTCAGGGAAAAATTGATTTGATAGCCAAAGCAGTGGAGTATATTAAAGATAATGGGGTGATTGCCGGTGTTGCCGGTCATTTGTTGCAGGTGCCTATGACCTGTGAGAAAGAGGGCCTGGATGTGGACTTTTACATGAAAACATTAAATAGTGGTAATTATTGGACGGCAGGGCCGCGATTAATCGAAGATGAAAATTGGGTGCCTGATCCCGAGAAAGAGATTGTACCAGAATATAATCCCCGTACGCATGACAATATCTGGGCTACTACCCCCCAACAAACCATCGCTTTTATGAAAAAGGTAAAGAAGCCCTGGATTGCTTACAAGGTATTGGGTGCTGGAGCTATCCATCCGAAAGAAGGTTTTGATTATGCCTTCCGGAATGGAGCGGATTTCATTTGTGTAGGTATGTTTGATTTTCAGGTTCAGGAAGATGTGGCAATTGCTCAAAAGGTGCTTTCCAGCGATTTGAAACGCAAACGTCCCTGGTGTGCCTGATTACCGATTAAAGAAACTTGAATATCCGCCCAATCTGGATTGTTCGTGTAATATTTATTCTAAAATGGAAGTGGTGTGAAAAATATATTTTTAGAGCAAGAGTGGTTAGATAATTTCGAAAGAAAATTTAATGAACAATTAACTAATGAAAAAATATCGCTACATTCTTGAATGCGGTTTTATTTTACTATTTACCATTGTTATTTTGATTCTGATAGGTTGTGACCAGCAAAATGATCATCGAAAATTTGATTCTGCCAAAAAGATTGTTAAAGATCTTGACCCGTTCATGGGAGACTACCAGGGAGAGATAACGTTTGATTCAGGAGAAAAACGACCTCTTTATTCCCAGGTTATTGCGTATGGTAATGGCCAATATCAAATCAATTTTTTAAAAGCTTTTGATGCAAGGAATGTTCTCATTTTTTCTACAAAGGTTCAAAAAACGGACCAATCCATCCAGTTTTCAAAAACAGTTTCAGAGGGTGAATTCAAAAATTCAACGTGGGAAGGTTTACTTGGAGTAGAAGGTCTGGTGGGAAAAATTGAGGGAAGCCAGGCGGGACGTTTCCAATTGAAAAAAGTTGTCCGATTATCTCCCACTTTAGGTGCAAAACCGCCAGAGGGTGCGATTGTTCTTTTTGATGGCACTGGATTTGACGAGTGGGAAGGACGCGGAAAAGGCGGTTTACTGGGTTTATTATTCAAGCACAGTGAACCAGCCTGGAAATTGGTTGATGGTACAATGGAGGTGGTTCCACGAAGCGGTTCTATTCGAACGAAGAGAAAATTCAGGAATTACAAATTACATTTGGAATTTCGAAGCCCTTTTATGCCTTTTGCGAAAGGGCAGAAACGCGGTAACAGTGGAGTATATAACCTGGAACGTTATGAAGTCCAGATTTTAGACTCTTATGGTCTGGAAGGAAAAGATAACGAATGTGGTGCTATTTACAAGGTTGCTGCTCCACGCGTGAACATGTGTGCTCCGCCTATGCAGTGGCAAACTTATGATATCACCTTCCATGCTCCTCAATTTGATCCCTCAGGAAAAAAAGTTCAAAATGCTCGCATCACTGTTGTGCACAATGGTGTCACTATTCACAAAGACCTGGAAATTCCACATCCAACCGGCGGTGCAAGAATAAAACCCGAACAGATGATGGGTTCTATTTCATTGCAAGATCATGGAGATCCCGTCCAATTTCGGAATATATGGTTAGTTGAGTTACCTGATGGAAAACGGTAAACAGCAAGAATTCTTAAAAATGGGAAAATCTTAAAGACATAGAGAGGAGGCTCTGGTCATGAAACCACAAGATCAGGAAAAGAGACTTTCCCGCCGGGAGTTTTTATCCAGATCCGCCCTGGCGGCTGCTGCCATATCAGTCGTCGGTACAACTTCCAAAAGCCAGGCTTCTAACAGTTCTGGCGATAAACATCATTTTAAACTGAAATATGCACCGCATTTTGGCATGTTCAAAAATCACGCCGGAAAAGACTTAATCGACCAGATAAAATTCATGGCGGATGTTGGATTTCGCGCCCTTGAAGATAATGGAATGAAGAACCGGTCAGTGGCTTTACAAGAAAAAATTGCCAGTACCATGGCCAATTTAGGCATGGAAATGGGTGTGTTTGTTGCCCACAAAATCTATTGGAAAGAACCAAATCTTGCCAGTGGAGACGAATCGCTTCGTGAGGAATTTTTACAGCATATCAGAGAATCCGTGGATGTTGCTCGGCGTGTCAACGCCAAATGGATGACGGTAGTTCCTGGTCATGTGGATTTACGCAAGGACATGGGTTATCAAACAGCAAACGTCATTGAAGCATTAAAACGAGCTTGTGACATCCTGGAACCTCATGGTCTGGTGATGGTTTTAGAACCGCTGAATTTTTATAACCATCCCGGCATGTTCCTCACTAAAATTCCGCAAGCCTATCAAATCTGTCGCGCTGTAAATAGTCCTTCTTGTAAAATTTTATTTGACATTTATCACCAACAAATCACTGAAGGCAATCTTATTCCTAACATCGATATGGCCTGGAGTGAAATTGGTTATTTTCAGATTGGTGATAATCCTGGAAGAAAAGAACCGACCACTGGAGAGATTAACTACAAGAATGTTTTCAAACATATTTATGAAAAAGGCTATAAAGGGATTCTTGGAATGGAACACGGAAACAGTAAAAAGGGCAAAGAGGGTGAGTTAGCAGTTATAGATGCTTATAAGGAAGTAGATTCATTTTAGCTAGTTAAAAATAAAAAAGAGACAGGAAGGGCTAAATGAAAAAAATTGCTTATTTTGCACTATTTATTTGTTTTATTTTCGATTTTATCGAATGTACTCAAAAAGAGGAGCAAGAATCAACAGAGCCTGTTTCTCAAAAAGTCATCACACCTACTCAAAAAATTGTTCTCTGGAATGGTAAAGATTATTCCGGGTGGAAGCTGGTATTGGAGGATCCCGGTGTGGATGTAAAAACGGTGTGGTCTGTAAAAAATGGAAACGCTTATTGCACAGGCGTGCCCAAAGGGTATATGCGGACTGTGGACAGCTACACAAATTACAAACTTCATGTGGAATGGCGGTGGCCAGAAGAGCCAGGTAACAGTGGTGTGCTTCTTCACTGCCAGGAGCCGGATACGGTTTGGCCGGTGTGTGTTGAGGCGCAATTACATTCCGGGGATGCCGGAGATTTTATTTTAATGGGTGGCACTTTGCTCAATGAGCAGGTGGACAAGACGATGCGGAGAATTCGCAAAAAAGAAGAAAGCAGTGAAAAAGCCGCGGGTGAGTGGAATACTTATGATATTATTTGTAAGGACGATACCATTAAATTGTTTGTCAACGGCGTATTGCAGAATGTAGGGACTGGCTCTTCAGTGAAATCGGGTTTTATTGCCTTACAGAGCGAAGGTAAACCCATTGAATTTAGAAATATTTATCTGGAACCAGTCGAGTGAATCTATTCACATCGAATAAATTAATTTTTTTGTTGAGATCATTAAAAATAATTTTAGTTTTGAGATAGAAACAGCGATGAGTTTAAAATGAAGGAATTTCAACCATATGAAGAAGCTCCTGCGATTTCTGTTTCGTTTCATTCGTCGTCATTATATTCCTTTAATTTTCTTTTTTATTGGTATTGTAACTGTTTTTCTTATACGTAGCGGAATCGAATATACTTCAACGGATGCGTTTTGTGAATCATGTCATGTACATCCACAGGCAATCTCCAGTTGGAAGTTAGGTCAGCATCGCGACACAGAGAGTGGTGTTGTGGCACATTGTACGGATTGTCATTTACCCCCCGATGGCTGGGATTACCTGGTAGCCAAAGCTAAAACAGGATTACGAGATATATTTAGTACATTATTTAAAGATGTATCCAGGATTGATTGGGAGTTGAAATCCCGTCGAGAACATGCCGTCAGGCATGTGTATAAAGCTTCATGTTTGAAGTGTCACCAGAATTTGTTTCCGAAAGGATTAACTAAAAAAGGTGAGGATGCCCACCTTTATTATGAACAGAATGCGGAAAAGCTTCGATGTATCAATTGCCATTTGAAAGTCGGACACTTTCATAAAGAAGAACCGAAATTAGCTGCAATGAATGAGAAATCTGGTAAAGATAAAGTCATTTATACAAAGCCAGCAGTGGTAACAGAGTTTAAAGATTATACTGAATATATCCCGGGAACTTCAGTGAGTTTTGAGATGGTAGCGATACCAGGTGGGACGTTTACTATTGGTAGCCCGCAAGATGAGCCTTACCGGGATGAAGATGAGGGGCCACAGCGTACCATCGAAATCAGTCCTTTTTGGATGGGAAAGACTGAAGTTAGTTGGGACGAATATTTTGCTTTTTACCGACAGACGCATCGTGAAGGCCGGAGCGAAGACCAATTGACTACAATCAAGAAAATATCAGATGTGAATGCCATTACTGGCCCAACTCCACCCTATGGTAATCCTGATCAGGGTTGGGGAAGAGGGAAACGTCCGGCCATTACCATGACATACCACGCCGCGACTGTCTATTGTCAATGGCTTTCGCAGGTCACGGGAAAAAAGTATCGTTTACCGACCGAAGCTGAATGGGAATATGCGGCCCGAGGAGGAACAACCGGCGCTTATTTCTTTGAAGGCGATCCGCGAAAGTTCTCTGAAACCCGCCTGTGGAATAAAATTTTTGGCATCGATACCACCATTAATCAATATGTGATTTATCGGGGCAACAGTGGTGGGAAAACTCATTTGCCTTCAGCGGTGAAACCGAATCCTTTTGGATTGTTACATATGCTTGGTAATGTAAAGGAATTTTGCCTGGATTGGTATGCACCAGATGCTTACGCTGCCTATCCTGCCGATGAAGTTATTAAAGATCCTACCGGACCACCTACTGGTACGGAACATGTCATTCGTGGGGGATCTTTCAAAAGTTTGGCGTCAGAAGTTCGCGTTGCCGCACGTGAATCAACTCATCATGATGCCTGGATGGTAACTGATCCACAAATGCCTAAAAGTATATGGTGGTATTCAGATAATAATGAAGTAGGCTTTCGGGTCGTATGCGAATATGAACAAGAATAAATTTTATATTTTGTTTTTTTAGTGTATATTATTAAATAGTTAAAGAATCTGGAGTTTTGTGAGCCCTATGAATATATTTTTGATATACTAAATCAATCTTTATTTTGTCAAAACAAGATAGGGAGAACATGTAATGGAAAAAACTGTAAACCGCAGGGAATTTTTAGAGATAGGCGCTGCTGCAGCGGCAGGTGCCTTGATTTTGGGTTGCGCCAAAAAGAAAAAAGTTGAACTCAAACTCCCGCCGCTTTTAGATCAGGCGCCTGAGGGACCTGTTTTAAAGGCTGGATTGATTGGTTGTGGAGGAAGGGGAACTGGTGCAGCATTAAACTTTTTAGATGCCGGACCAGGTTTACAAATTACCGCTTTAGGAGATGTATTTGAAGATCGTATTGAAAAATGTGCCAAAAAGTTAAAGGATCAGAAAAATGTCGAAGTGCCGCGCGATCACTGGTTTACAGGATTTGATGCCTATAAAAAAGTTCTGGATTCTGGTGTCGATCTGGTTATTCTGGCTACCCCTCCCCATTTTCGACCAGAACATTTTGCCGCAGCCGTGGAAGCGCGTAAACATGTTTTTATGGAAAAACCCGTTGCGGTCGATCCGGTGGGAGCTCGTTCAATAATGGCTACTGCTAAAAGAGCTGATCAACTGGGCTTGAAAGTTGTTACCGGTACTCAACGAAGACATAAAAGAGATTACATTGGTACTTATAAGCAGATTATGCAGGGAGCTATCGGTGACATTGTTTCGGCCAATTGCTACTGGAATCAAAGGCAATTGTGGTACCGTACACCTAAAAGTGGTTGGACAGAAATGGAATATATGATCCGCGATTGGGTAAACTGGTGCTGGTTATCTGGTGACCATATCGTGGAACAGCATGTTCATAATCTGGATGTAGTCCATTGGTTCACAGGTAAGGTACCTGTGAAAGCTGTGGGATTTGGTGGACGTCACCGCAGGGTTACAGGCGATCAATATGATTTTTTCAGTGTGGATTACGTATATGATAACAATATGCATGTTCATAGCATGTGCCGCCAGATTAATGGTTGTGCTAACAATGTTTCAGAGTTTTTCATGGGAACCAAAGGTTATGCAACACTAAACAATAGTGGAGTGCAGAAGATCTACGATCATAATGGTAAACTTATCTGGGAATATGAATATCCCAAAGATGAGTCAGGTAAACCTACTAACAAACCTAAGGTAAATCCCTACGTTCAGGAGCATATCGATCTGGTAACCTGTATTCGTCAGGACATTCCAATTAATGAAGCTGAAAATACCGCTATCTCAACATTAATCGCTATAATGGGACGGATTTCTGCCTACACCGGTAAAGAAGTTACCTGGGAAGAAATGATGAGTTCGGATTTGCGGTTAGGTCCAAAAGAGTACAAATTAGGGCCGGTTAATATTCCTAAGGAAATTCCAGTTCCCGGAGAGGCTTAATACAAATTATCTTCTATTTAAAAGTATCTTCTATTTTAAATAAAGATGGTACTTAAAAAAAAAATTAATTAATGAGAGGGTTTAAGATGGAAGAGAAAAAACAAAAAGAATCCAAAACCATGACAAGGCGTGATTTTATTGGCAAGTCTGCGGCGGCAGCCGCTACCGTAACTGCTTTTACTATTGTACCACGCCACGTAGTTGCGCGTTCAGGTAAAACGCCACCCAGCGATAAATTAAATATTGCCAGTGTTGGCGTATGGGGAAAGGGCCGTTCGGATATTATGAGTGTTAGCTCCGAAAATATTGTGGCGTTGTGCGATGTGGATGACGAACATATGGCCATGTTCCGAGATTATTCGAAAAAGGAAGGTAAACCAGAAATTTTTGAAAAAGCCAAAAAGTATCGTGATTTCCGCAAGATGCTGGAAGAAAATGATAAGATTATTGATGCTGTTACAGTAACGACACCTGATCATAATCATGCGGTGATTGCCGCCATGGCCATGAAAATGAAGAAACATGTATTTGTTCAGAAACCGCTGACCCATACTATTTACGAAGCGCGTTATCTGGCTAAACTGGCTAAAGAAACTGGTGTTGTGACTCAGATGGGTAATCAGGGTCATGCCGGTGAAGGTGGGCGTCTGATTTGTGAATGGATATGGGATGGAGCAATTGGTGAAATTCGTGAAGTGCATTGTTGGACAAACCGGCCTATTTGGCCACAGGGAATTGAGAGACCCAAGGAAATTCCTTCAGTTCCCAGCACGTTGGATTACAACCTGTGGTTAGGCCCGGCACCGTTTAAACCATACCATCCGATTTGTTCACATTTCAACTGGCGTGGTTGGTGGGATTACGGTACGGGAGCTATAGGCGATATGGGTGCTCATATTCTCGACCATGCTTACTGGGCTTTAAAATTAAAATATCCGACTTCAGTTCATGCCACATCAACTCCATGGACAGAAGATTCTTATCCCCTTGCGGAATTAATTACCTGGGAATTTCCAGCACGCGAAAATATGCCTCCGGTAACTCTTCATTGGTATGATGGTGGTTTAAAACCTCCTCGTCCACCACAAATTGAAGATGGTCGCATGATGGGAGATCGTGGTGGCGGTGTTCTTTTTATTGGCGATAAAGGTGCTTTAATGTGCAGTGTCTATGGACGAAATCCACGGATTATTCCAGAATCAAAAATGAGAGAATATAAACGTCCTCCTAAAACCATTCCAAGATCACCTGGTATTCATGAGGAATGGATTCAAGCTATTAAAGAAGGTAAAAAATCCACAACTGATTTTTCCTATTCCGGTCCACTAACTGAAACCATGTTATTAGGTAATCTGGCTATCCGGTTCCAGGATAAGAATACAAAACTTTATTATGATGGTGAGAAAGGGGAAATTACTAACCTGCCGGAAGCAAATGAATTCTTACACTTCAAATACCGACCGGGTTGGCATTTATAAAAGTATTTTTTTCGTAGAGTTGAGGGTGGATATTAAAGGTATATCCACCCTCTTGCTAATTTTCCTGTCAGATTTTTTACAGGTTGGATTGGTATGAGTGACAAGATAAGAGTCATTGTCGTGGGTTGCGGGAATATGGGGTCTTCCCATGCTCGCGCTTATAAAGCTTTAGATGGTTTTGAATTGGTAGGATTAGTTGCCCGTACTTCTTTACGCCGAAGTCCTCTGGCCAAAGAATTGGGTGGAATTCCTGAATTTGATACTCTTCGAAAAGCTATCATCGAAACCCAACCTGATGCAGCCGCTATTTGTACCTATCCCGATACCCATTATGAATTCACCCGAACCTGTCTTGAGGCCGGCATGCACGTTTTTGTAGAAAAACCATTAGCCGAAACTGTGGATCAGGCTAAAGAAATTGTTTATTTAGCTAAACAGAAGAACAAAAAGGTGGTGGTGGGATACATTTTACGACATCATCCCGCCTGGAAGCAGTTCGTGGAAGAAGCCCGTGCCCTTGGAAAACCACTGGTTATGCGGATGAATCTCAACCAGCAAAGCAAAGGAAAGGAATGGGAAACCCATAAAAATCTTATGAAGAGCATGTCTCCCATTGTGGATTGTGGCGTGCATTATGTGGATATCATGTGCCAGATGACTCGATGTAAACCTATCCGGGTTCATGCTATCGGAGCCCGTTTAAGCCAGGAAGTTTCATCTGAGATGTATAATTACGGTCAATTGCAGGTTGTCTTTGAAGATGGATCGGTGGGGTGGTATGAAGCAGGATGGGGGCCCATGATGAGCCAGGTGGCTTTTTTTGTAAAAGATGTCATCGGACCTAACGGCTGTGTGAGTATAGTTGAACCACAAGCAACAACTGAAGCAGCTTCCTCCGATATCGATTCCCACACCAAGACAAATTCATTATTGAAACATCTGGCAGAGGTTGATGAACAGGGCAATTTTGTTCACCGTGATGTTCTTATTGATACATCGGATGAACCGGATCACCAGGAACTGTGCAATCGAGAACAGGCTTACTTTTTAAAGGTCATTCAGGAAGATTTGGATTTAACAGATCATTTGGAAGATGCTATTAATAGTTTGAGAATTGTGCTTGCCGCCGATGAATCCGTTAGATCTGGCAGGGTAGTCTATTTATGACATCCTGTTCTAATGATTTATTTTCTTTCGGATAAACCAGATATGGAGGTATTGTGGAAAGGAATATTTACCTTCGATTAAGTTTGATGATGTTTATAGAGTTTTTTGTCTGGGGAGCCTGGTATGTAACGGTTGGTAATTATATGAACAGTATCGGTATGGCAGATGTTATCTATTGGGCATACACAGTTGGACCAATCGGCGCGATTGTTTCCCCGTTTTTTCTGGGAATGGTGGCAGATCGATTTTTTGCTACAGAACGAGTATTAGGTGTCTTACACACCGTTGGTGGCATTGCAATGTTTATAGCGCCCTTTGTTGCAGAAGGTGGTCCAGCTTCAGCTCCGCTTTTTATTGTCTTTTTGTTAATCCACATGTTATGTTATATGCCCACAATTAGTCTGGCTAATTCACTGGCATTTCACCACATTACCAATCAGGAAAAACAATTTCCGATTATCAGGGTTTTTGGGACCATTGGCTGGATCGTTGCAGGAATTTTTGTTAGTTATGTATTAAATGCTGACGAGAGCGCATTACCTCTTCACATTGCCGGATTGGCCGGAATTTTAATGGGGCTTTATAGTTTCACCTTACCGCATACACCACCTCCTGCAGCAGGAGAAGAAGTATCCATCCGGAAAATTTTGGGACTGGATGCCTTAGCACAGCTAAAAAGTCGGCCATTTATTGTTTTTATCATCAGTTCATTTCTTATTTGTATCCCTTTAGCAGCATATTATGCTTATGCGCCGGTTTTCGTAAACGTGGCGAAAATTTCCAATCCGGCATTTAAGATGTCATTTGGTCAAATGTCAGAAACTTTATTTATTATTTTAATGCCCTTATTTTTTAGCTTTATGGGAATAAAATGGATGTTATTGACTGGAATGTTTGCCTGGGTATTAAGATATGTACTCTTCTCACTTGCAGCTCCTACTGGTATATTATGGATGATTATGGCCGGGATTATTCTTCATGGCCTTTGTTATGATTTTTTCTTTGTCGCAGGCCAAATTTATGTCGATAAAAAATCGACTCCAGCCATACGCGGGCAGGCACAGGGATTCCTGGTGCTGGTTACTTATGGTGTGGGCATGTTAATCGGTGCTCAGGTTTCCGGATGGGTTTTCAATGGAATCGTTACCGGGAATGTGGAAAATGCTCTTTCTCAATGGCAGGTGTTCTGGATTATTCCAGCTCTTTTTGCAGGAATTGTGATGGTGATATTTGGAATTTTATTTAATGATCGTTTGCCGGAAACTAAAACGGCTTCATAAAAATTTTATTTGTTTTTTTAATATTAAAGGATTCATAAGAAGTTAATTTTCCAGAGCTATGTCAAAAAAAACAACCTTAAATCGACGTCAATTTCTGAAAAATACTTTTATTGGAATTGGATTATTTTCAATTGTTCCACGCCATGTACTGGGAGGACCGGGTTATACACCTCCCAGCGAAATGTTGACCAAAGCCGTCATTGGTGTTGGCTCCATGGGGCGTTGGCATCTGGGAGAAACCGGCGCCAAATTGTTGGCTGTTTGCGATGTGGATGATAAACACCTGCAACGAGCTTTAGAAATAGCTGGACCGGGAGTAAAGGGATATCATGATTTTCGGGAAGTTCTGGCACGACCGGATATCGATATTGTCCACATTGCCACACCGCCACACTGGCATGCTTTGATTGCCATCGCCGCTGCCGAAGCTGGAAAAGACATTTGGTGTGAAAAACCTATGACCCGCACCATTGGTGAAGGAATTAAAGTAGTGGAAGCTGTACAGCGATATGGCCGTATATTCCGCATAAATACCTGGTTCCGGTTCCGATCCCGGTTTTATGGTTTTGGTACGCCAGTTCGCCCCATAAAAAAGTTGGTTGACAGCGGTTTGTTGGGTTGGCCATTAAAGGTAAATATTTGCGCGGCTACGGGTTTTAATTGGAAATTCCAGTGGAGTGGGAAAAAAGACCTCAAACCACAATGGATACCGCCACATCTGGATTATGATTTCTGGCTGGGACCAGCACCTTATAAACCTTACCATCCGCATAGAGTTCATGTCACTTTTCGTGGTTATTGGGATTATGATGGTGGTGGTCTGGGAGATATGGGACAACATTACATGGATCCGGTTCAATACCTCCTGAATAAAGATGATACCAGTCCGATAGAAATAGAGGTCGATGCACCGCAGCAACATCCCGATGCGGTGGGAAGCTGGCGAAAGATTAGATTGCGTTATAGCGACGGCTGCGAAATAATTCTTGATGGTGAAAATAAAGAGAAAGATGTGCCATTCATAGAAGGTCCACATGGGAAGTTATTTCGCGGTTTTAAGTCGAATATTCCCAATTTGGAAGAAAAGCTCCGAGAGTTTCCCGATCCTGAACCGCAGGTAACCGATTTCATCGAAGCAGTAAAAACGCGCCAAAAATTTGCCCTCAATGAAGCCAATGGACATCGTTCGGCTACCCTGGTAAATTTAGCAAAAATAGCTGTGCGTTTGGGCAGAAATCTCAAGTTCGATCCAGTGAAGCAACGCTTCATTGGGGATGAAACGGCCAATCGGCTTATTTTTCAACCCATGAGAGCACCATGGCATCTTTAATTCTGGAATTGTTTAATGGTAAAAAAGGATACTTTATCCAGATGAAACAACATGTCAAAAATCTCTTGTTTTTTTTAGTTCTTTTACTTATAGGCTGTTCTGCAGGCTTAAAAACAGGTCTGTCTGTGAAACCAGAGTATTCCTTAGAGGATATTCTTGTTCAATATCCTGCAGAGAATGAAGTCCAATGGCAATTGTTGAATGAGGCATTGCTGAAATGGGGAGAACAGGGCATACTCCAAATATGCGATAATTTGGTTCCGACAAAGGTAGGGGGCGATAGTTTATCAAGGTATGCCATAAGCGGATTAACTAAATATCTATCCAGAGCAGGACTGGAAAAGCAAAGAAAAATGTATGTTCGCACTATTCTTCGAGCGCTGGAAAAAGAAGATGAAACCGAAGTTCAACATTTTCTAATTGAGCAATTACAATGGATTGGAGGAGATGAATCAGTCAAGCATTTGGCCAGATTTTTAAATGATGATAAATTGTGTGATCCCGCAGTCAGAGCCCTGAAAGCCATAGGCAGCTCCAGCGCAAAAGAAGTTTTGTTGAAGGGACTGAAAAATTGCCATAATAAAAAATGTTGTCTATCACTTATTTTAACCCTTGGTGAACTTGAGTATGAAAAAGCGTTCGATCAAATAAAAGATTTTGTTGACAGCAAGGATAAAGAGATTCGAGATGCAGCCTTCTTTGCTCTGGCCAGCCTGGGTCAAACCAGAGCTATTTCAATTTTTCAAACGACGCTGACAACAAGTGAAAATTCCAAAAAAAATACTTTATTTACAAATTTTCTACTTTTAGCTAGAAGATTGAAAGAAAAAGGAAATATAAAGCAGTGTGAAGTGATCTGTCGAGATCTACTAAATTCTGATCAGTATCAAGCGGATGGGACTGTAAAGGCTGCGGCGTTGAGGCTATTAGTGGAAGCTGTGGGAGAATCTGCAATAGATGAACTCGTTTCAGCGATAACAAGTGAGGATAAAGCTTATCGATCAGTTGCTCTGGAGTTAGCAGTGAATGTTGGAGGCCCGGAGGCCACCAACATCTGGATTGAGAAATTGAAACAGGTCTCTCCAGAAAAACAGGCCGAAATCGTCACGATGTTAGGTGACAGAGGCGATACCCTGGCTTTCCCGATTGTGCAGGAGATGTTGTCCAGCGAAAACAAAAATGTGCGGTTAGCGGCAATTGTGGCTATGAGTAAGTGTGGAAGAGAAAGTGCCATTCCTCATCTGATGGAATTGTTGAGAAAAACGAATGACCGGGAAGAGATCAGGCTTATCCTTCAAAACTTAGAGAAATTGATAGAAAGCCGTCAATTAATGTCGAAGCTGGTAAACTCACTGGACAATTTTACTACACCTGCCATTGAAGAAATTATTCATCTATTGGTAGAGCGAAATGCTCGAGATCATATAAACAAAATCGCCAAATTAATGGATCACTCAGAGAAAAGAATTCGTCTAGCTGCCATTCGAGCTGTAGGAGAATTGGGCGATGGTTCATATTTGGATAATTTGACAGAAATTTATCTAACCTCGGATAAGGGCGGGGAAGAATCGGCTACTTTGAATGCACTGGTCTCGTTGGCCCGCCGCACCAATCGCCTGGTTGAAGTCAGTCAAAAGTTGGTTGATTTATTTCCCAGAGTGAACCGGGAAAAACAAAGAAGAATATTAAGGGCACTTCCAAGGATTGGTAGTGATGAAGGACTGAAATGTGTCAGAGAAGCTGTTCTGAATTTTAAAGGTGAAAAGCGTACCGAAGCCATTCGTTCCTTATCAAATTGGAGGAAATTAGAAGCAATAGACCCGTTATTTGAGATTCTCGAAAAAGATACTGCTTTGGTTCATAAGATTCTCGCATTACGTGGATTGCTGCAAATTTTAAAAGCTGATACAGTACTTGGTCCTGTCGAGAAATTGAATTTTTATCAAAAAGTTATGCACCTGTCACCGCGTTATTCAGAGAAAAAGATGATACTGGCCGCAGTAAGCGGTTTAGAGCATGTGCAGAGCCTTAAATATATTTTGAAATATTTACAGGATGATTCGTTAAAAACGGAAGCTGCGATGGCGGCATATCAAATGGCTGTTTCCATGTTGGACGCCAATCGCGAATCCATGGCCAGCGAAATCATTCAGACACTTATTACATCTCAACTTGATTCCAATACTGTTTATACTATTAAAGAAAAATTTATTGAACTGGAGCGATTGAATGAGCCACCGCCTGGATTTCGTGCACTTTTCAATGGGAAAAATCTGGCTGGCTGGAAAGGACTGGTCGGCAATCCGGTTACGCGAGCCAAAATGACACCTGAGGAATTAGCTAAAGCTCAGGCTAAAGCAGATTCTTCGATGCGTGAACACTGGAGAGTTGAAAACGGTATTCTGATTTTTGATGGCAAGGGTAAGAATATTTGTACGGTAGAAGAGTTTGGTGACTTTGAATTGTTAGTGGATTGGAAAATTGAAAAGGGCGGTGATAGTGGTATCTATTTAAGAGGTTCTCCACAGGTGCAAATCTGGGACATTACTGAAAGGCCTGAAGGTTCTGGAGGGCTTTACAATAATAAGTTACATCCCAGTAAGCCACTGGTGCCTGCAGATTTGCCTCCCGGAAAATGGAACCGTTTTAGAATAATTATGATTGGCGATCGTGTTACCGTTTATTTAAATGGTGTTAAAGTGGTGGATAATGTGGTGATGGAAAATTACTGGGAGCGGGATAAACCTATTTATTCTCGTGGTCCAATTGAATTGCAAGCCCATAACACATCTTTGTATTTCAGGAATATTTTCATCAGGGAAATTCCCAGAGAAGAAAAATCTTTTAAGGGTCCACTTTTTAATGGAAAAGATTTAACGGGTTGGGAATTGGTGGGAGCACAATCCGGGACATGGCGGGTCGAGAATGGCGTACTTATCACCGAAGGCCGTGGGGGAGGATGGTTGTCCACCACACGGGAATTCGATAATTTTAAATTAGAATTGGATTTCCGCGTTTCTCAAGGTGGAAACAGTGGCGTTTTCATCCGGGCACCACATGAGGGAGATCCGGCTTATACTGGAATGGAAATTCAAATTCTGGACGATTACGCCCCAAAATATGCCAATTTGAAGCCCTGGCAATATACCGGAAGCATTTATGGTGTGCAGGCACCGGCCCAGCGGAAGAGTAAACCAGCCGGCACCTGGCAACATTTTGTGATTACCTGTGATGGCCCTAACATTACAGTTGAATTAAATGGAGACATTATTATTCAAACAAATTTGATTGATCACATGGACAAAGAAAAAGAACATCCAGGATTGAAGCGTAGGAGGGGTTTCATTGGGTTACAAAACCATGGAAGCCGAGTAGAATTCAGGAATATTTATATCACAGAATTGGGAGTAAATACAAAAATGGTAGACAAATGAGCATTATTAAAATTGGGACAAAATTGTCGTTGCTGGTAAATAATGAAGATGTAGATTTAAATAAAGTACTAAATTCCAATTTATTTATGAATGTAGATTAAGAAGTAAAGTTCTGATGAATTTATTTGATACAAAGACATTTTGAGGTCGATTTAATCTTTAAAAAACATGGTATTACTTTTTTTCGATATGTATCAGAAACCATGAACTTGCTAAAATAATAATAATAATGAGGAGGACAAAATGGTTAAGAAGATCGCTTTTACCACATTGATTGTTGTGTTATCGTTTGCGGTAATAAATTGCGGAAAATCGCAGCAAACATCGGTTCAAAAAACTTCAGCCGAGGAAACTGAATTACCAACAACCTATCATCCTGCCATTGATTTTTATGATGGTTGGCATTTGGCTGTTCAAGCCTGGTCATTTAATCGTTTTACTTTCTTTGAAGCCATTGATAAAGTGGCTTCTCTGGGTTTAAGTTGGATTGAGGCTTATCCAGGTCAAAAGTTAAGTTCGGAATATCCTGATGCCAAATTTGATCCAACCTTACCGGCAGAATTGAGAGCTCTGGTGAAACGTAAATTAAAAGAAACAGGTATTCGATTGATTAATTACGGAGTGACAAAATTGCCCAATGATGAAGCGGAGTGTCGGAAAGTTTTTGAATTTGCGAAGGAATTTGGTATAAAAACCATAATGGCAGAGCCGCGCGAAGATGCTTTGGATTTAATTGAAAAACTCTGTCAGGAGTATCAGATTCAGGTGGCTATTCACAATCATCCCAAGCCATCTTATTATTGGAATCCGGATAAAGTGTTGGAAGTTTTAAAAGGACGAAGCAAGTGGCTTGGAGCTTGTGGCGATATTGGGCATTGGATGCGTTCTGGGATAGATCCATTGGAAGCGTTGAAAAAATTAGAAGGTCGATTACTTAGTTTGCATTTTAAAGATTTAAATGAATTTGGTGTGCGAGAGGCTCACGATGTTCCCTGGGGTACCGGAAAGGCAAATGTTCCAGCTCTTTTAGCTGAACTTCATCGTCAGGGCTATAGGGGTGTATTTTCCATAGAGTATGAGTACAACTGGCTAAATTCACTTCCCGAAATACGTCAATGTGTAGAATATTTTAATCAAGAGGCGGCAAAACTCAATCCCTCTGGTTGGAAATATTTATTCGCTAAAGATTTATCCAACGCGATTTTCAAGGAAGGCAGTTGGACAATGGAAGATGGTGTTTTAACATGGCATGGTGGCAGCTATATCTGGACTAAAGAAAAATATGGTGATTTTATTTTAGATTTAGAATTTAAACTGGCTCCCCAAACCAACAGTGGCGTTTTCCTAAGAGCTGGATCACTGAAAAATTATGTTCAAACTTCCATTGAAGTGCAAATTCATGAAACCACTGATGGTACCAAACATGGCCAGTGTGGAGCTATTTATGATTGTTTATCTCCCAGGGTTAATGCAGTCAAAAAGCCTGGCGAATGGAATCGGTACACCATTACATGCAAAGACAATAAAATTTATGTTGTACTAAATGGTGAACCTATAATAGATATGGATCTCGATTTGTGGACGGAACCTCACAAAAATCCCGATGGGACCAAAAACAAATTCCGTACGCCTTTAAAAGATTTCCCAAGAGAAGGGTATATTGGATTGCAAGACCATGGAAAACCTATCTGGTTTAGAAATTTAATGATTAAAGAATTGTAATTTTCTTATAACTGAGCAAATTTATTTGCGAAAGGAATAAAAAGGAAATAAACTGATCTGAAGAGAAATTGATTTTATAGATTTTTCTCTTTATCCTTATATTTAAAAGTGGGGCAGAATTTATTTAAATACAAAATTCAAAAGAAAAAATGAACATATACTTGACCCAAAGAATGCTATTTATTATTATAGGACACTATTGAAGGTAAATTTGAGTGATTAATACAATTAAAAATGAAAAACATTTAATTTAAACTTCTTTTTATTTAGTTATCTGGTTAATTTTTAAGTGATTGTATTTTCAAAATATTTTAAAAAAAGGAAGGGAAAGTATTATTATAGGTGTCTTATGAGCAGTGACAAAAAACAAAACGCTATGGACAGAAGAAGTTTTTTGCGGTATACAGCTGTAGCTGGGGCCGGGCTTATGGTTACTTCTTTAGCTAGGCCTGCAAGAGTAACTTCTTCTTCAGACGATTTAAACATTGCCTTATTAGGGGCAGGAGCACAGGGACAAGTTTTAATGAATGCTATTCTAAAATTGAACGCCAAACCCAATATGCCGCAGGTGAGGTTTAGGGCCGTTTGCGATATTTGGAAAGATTACAACCAGAAACGGGCAGCTCGATTGTTACAGAAATATGGACATAATGTAAACCGTTATGAAGATTATCGGGAAATGCTGGCCAAAGAAAGGGATCTGGATGCGGTAATTATTGCTACGCCAGACTTTTGGCATGCTCGGCATACAATTGCCTGCTTGGAAGCCGGTTTAAATGTCTATTGTGAAAAAGAAATGTCTAATAAACTTGAAGATGCCAAAAAGATGGTGCTGGCGGCTCGTCGAACTGGAAAGTTATTACAAATAGGGCATCAACGAAGGAGTAATCCACGTTATATACATTGCTATAACAAATTAATTAAAGATGCCCAGATTCTGGGACGAATCACTACAACTCGCGGACAATGGAATCGATCGGTTCAGCCAGATTTAGGATGGCCCAAAAAGTATGCCATTGAACCAAGCGTCCTGAGAAAATATGGTTTTGAGAATATGCGGCAATTTAGAAATTGGCGTTGGTACAAACGACTAGGTGGCGGTCCAATTGTAGATTTAGGGTCCCATCAAATTGATATCTTTAGTTGGTTTCTTGAAGCCAATCCTTCTTCAGTAATTGCCAGTGGTGGTACTGACTATTACGATAAAAGCACTCATGAATGGTATGATACTGTAATGGTTATTTACGAATATGATACGAAATATGGAAAAGTGAGGGCATATTACCAGACCCTGACAACCAACAGTAGCGAAGGTTATTTCGAAAGCTTTCTTGGTGACCAGGGAACTTTACAAATTTCTGAATCTGGTAATCGTGGTGGTGTATGGCGAGAACCATCGGCTCCTATCTGGGATAAATGGGTGCAAATGGGATATATTTTGGAACCTGAGGAGGAAAAAAAGAAACAGGATGTTACAGCGGTATTGGATGTGCGAGAAACTATTGCTCCACCCAAACACAATTTGCCAGTTGTATTAAAAGATCCGTATCATTTACCTCATTTACAGAATTTCTTTGATGCTGTTCGCGGAAAAACTAAGTTGAATTGTCCTGCTGAAATAGGTTATGAAACAGCCGTGGCTGTTCTGAAGGTGAACCAGGCGGTTGAAGCTGGCCGAAAGCTCACCTTTAGGCCCGAAGAGTTTCATGTTTAAATGATGTATATTGGTTGTAAGGGGAGAATTATGGCAAAAGTAGGAATAATATTCTGCCTGATAGGTGTGGTGCATTTCCTTTTTGCACAAGCAGATACCTCGCAATCGGGTATCGACACTCAGAAAGTAGCTTCGGATTCTATAATTAGTGAGCAACCAAAAAAGCTGGAATTAAAGCTAGGCGACAAAAATGACGGAAATCGTTCGATACCGATTCACCTTATCGATATATTCGATGAAGAGGGCATGAAAATATTTCCTGAGGATCGCCCGCAGTTACCATTTTCTACCAAACAAACCTGTTTACCTTGTCACAATTATGAAATTATCCGTAGAGGATGGCATTTTAATGCTTTGGATCAAGATGTTCCCCCAGGGAGACGTGGTGAACCATGGATTTTGTATGATCCTTTAACCGCTACACAATTACCATTGTCGTATCGTTCCTGGCCGGGGAGCTATCGACCCGAAGATTTAGGTATAAATTATTTCACTTTCACTCGAAAGTTTGGTCGGCATTTTCCGGGTGGTGGTCCTGGAGAGAAAGCCGAAGAAGACGATCCAGATGCCTATGTTCGCTGGATGGTTTCTGGCCAATTGGAGATTAATTGTTTGAGCTGTCATAATGCCCATCCTGAACATGATCAAGCCGAATTTGCTGCTCATGTGACTCGAGAAAATTATCGGTGGGCAGCGGCAGCATCAAGTGGACTGGCCATAGGTAAAGGTTCCGCCAAAGACATGCCTAATAATTTTGATATTTATTTTGGTATCGATCCGGATAATCCCAGAGCCATACCCCCTAGCATAACTTACAAACCTAATATTTTTGACGAAAGAGCTCGGGTTTTTTTCAATCTTGTCAGGAAAGTTCCTGCAGAAAGGTGTTATTTTTGTCACTCTACTGTTTATTTAGAGGAAAATTTGGTGGAAATGTGGGAAATGGATGAGGATGTTCATCTCAAGGCGGGAATGACTTGTGTAGATTGCCATCGTAACGGATTAGATCACATGATTGTGAGAGGTTATGAAGGAGAATCGGAGGTGAGAGAAAATCCTGTTATTGCTTCATTTACTTGTAAAGGTTGTCATCTGGGTACTGAAGATGGAGAAATTCCCCTTACCGGTCGATTAGGTGCCCCAAGGCCTGAGCACAAAGGTATTCCAACCGTCCAT
The DNA here is from genome assembly GCA_964387645.1 of uncultured Calditrichaceae bacterium. Classification (GTDB taxonomy): domain Bacteria; phylum Calditrichota; class Calditrichia; order RBG-13-44-9; family RBG-13-44-9; genus CAYLYM01. Next base: position 53,106 of record CAYLYM010000002.1, read on the forward strand.
TTTGAAAGACTTTCCTGTACAGCTTGTCATTCTGGCCCCTGGCCAACTGACCATGCTTATCGCATTAAAACTTCTAGAGCAAATGCACTGGGCACTCATACCGTCAATCGAAATGAAGAAATTATTCCCAAGCTTCAAGCAACCGTTTTTGTAAAAGATGAATCCGGGAAAATTGAACCACATAAGTTGCTTTGGCCTTCTTTTTGGGCTGAAATCAAAGGTGACAGTGTGACTCCATTGCTTCCGGAAAAAGTACAACCGGCTATTCTCAAAGCCTTAGCTGCGGATACTTTAACGGATAGTATGAATTATGAAAAAATACTTTCTGGCGATTGGCCAGAATTAAGCAGAGATCAGATTATCCTGATTTTGAAAGAATTATCATCTGATAGTACTCATCCTATGCATGCAGCTTATATTGGTGGAGGAAAATTATATAAACTTTCTAAATCAGGAGATCTGGTAAAAGAAAATCATCCTGCTGCTCAACCCTATACCTGGGCATTCGCTCATGATGTTCGACCAGCATCCCAATCACTGGGCATTCATGGTTGCAATGATTGTCATAATAATAGCGCCCCCTTTTATTTTAGCAAGGTAGCTGTTCTATCACCTTTGAAATTCCAGAATGAGAAATTTCGTAGAATGACTTCTTTTGAAAAAACAGGTGTTTTATTTCCAAGACTCTTCGCCATGACATTTATTTTCCGACCCTGGTTAAAGTTAATAATTTTCATTTGTAGTATTATTATCGCTTCAGTATTAATTCTTTATGCCTTCAAAGGCCTGGACAAGATTATAAAAGTTTTAGCGGATCAACAATAAATAGAGGTAGTCAAGGCTTATGTTTTTCCGAATATTATCATTTATTGGATTGATAGCTGTTATTATATGGATTTATTCTGCTTTAAAATCCAATCAAGAAATAAAGAAAAGTATAGGAGTATGGATAAAAGGGCAAATTCAAGAAATTTTTATTGCTTTTAAAAATATTAAAAAAACGCCTCCATCTGATTATTTTGTAATTTTCAGGAAAACTATTTATTTTTTAACAATTTTATGTGTGCTAATTTTAGCATTTACTGGATTTTTACCAGTACTTTTTGGTAGTCACCTTTCTGGTTATTTGCTTTTGATTCATGTGAGTGTGGCGCCTATTTTTGCTATTTGTATGGCTCTTATTAGCCTTATTTGGGCTAGTCAAAAACGTTTTGACCGTCTCAATTGGGAATGGTTTAGAAAATTATTTAAAAAAAATCGAAATCAAAGTAATAGTGTTCAATTTTATAATTGTACAGAAAAAGTATTCTTCTGGTTTTTGTTAATTTTAGCTTTGATAATAATTCTATCCATATTGTTAAGCATGCTTAAATATTTTGGAACTGGAGCGCAGGAGTTTTTGATACAATTGCATAGGTTTAGTGCCTTGTTTTTTGTGATAGCTTCGTGTTACCATACGTATTTAATAATATTTCAATGTATTAAAGAAAAATCTATAAAGTGATTTAATTTGTCAATATTTAATGATTTTTTAAATATTTTACTTGAGAAAGAAATAGTAAATGTTTAAGATTTTTGAGCCACATAATTAATTGAAAAAATTATATTGAATATGTTTGCCCCCATTTATTTCAATATAAAATATATAAGCAATGATTGTAAGGAGGAGAGAAGATGGAAAAAATTGTATGTTTATTAGCGCTTTATGGTTTGGGAATGTGTTTTGCATTATTGGGATCAATTAGTGTTAAGCTAATGCCGCGATTGGAAATTGATGAAGGAAAATTTGGATCCTTAATCTCGGTTTTTATGTTTTCTGCAGTGATTGCCTCGCTTATTATTGGAGTGGTAATTGATTCGATTGGTTATAAACCTGTTGCAATTATTGGTTTTCTTTTTACTGGATTAGTTATTTTGCTCATGGCTCGTGGTAAAACTTATGGTCTGGTGTTGATATCGTGTATATTATTGGGATTTGGAGCTATGGCATTAAATACTGCTGGAAATACTTTAGCACCAGTTGTATTATTTGGAGGAAAGAATCCAGCGGCTGCTAGTAATCTTGGTAATGTATTCTTTGGATTAGGCCTATTTCTTACTCCATTAATTGTTAGTTACTTATTTAAAAAGATTTCCTATGAAAATGCTGTTTCTGTTCTTGGTATAATTGCTTTTGTTCCCCTTATTTTTGCTATTCCTGCAACCTACCCAGCAAGTCAAGCCGGATTTAAACTTTCGACTGCATTTGGATTACTTGGTGAGCCCGCTGTCTTACTCGGAGCTATAACACTCTTTTTCTACATAAGCTTAGAATCTTCACTTACTAACTGGTTGCCTTCATTTGGTAAAGAAATTATTAAAAAAGCACAGAGTGATATTGATGAAAATGTCGTGGATGCCTCAGCAGCACAGTTACTTTCATTTTTTGCTATTGCTATGATGATTGGTCGATTAATTGCAAGTCAGATTCCCGCCATTACTACTTATGGAGCCTGGTTTATTATTGGTGCTGCATTGCTTTCTTTAATAATAATATTTTTAATGACTATTACCAAAAGTGTAATGTTTTCCAGAGTTTGTGCTTTTCTTGCTGGTTTATTTTTTGCTCCTATATTTCCAACAACAGTGGGAGTTACATTTGCTAAATTCAATCCCGAAATTTATGGAAGTATCTTTGGTATTATCTTTGCTGTAGGTTTGCTTGGTGCTGTAACTATACCTAAAGCAATAGGTAATTTGGCTCGTGGAACGAGTGTTCAAAAAGGTATGAGACTTCTTATACCTGCATGTATAATTCTAATAGTTTTAGGCTTTTTCTTATAACTTCTATTTAAGTAGATTCAGGGGCCTAAAATTCCTTGGCCCCTGAATACTTTCATTTAAAATTGAAATTTTTTTATTGTTTATTAATCGCACAAGTTGCCACAAATTTAATCCACAAGTTAGTCCACTAATTTTGCTATTTATTGAAGTATTCTAAGTTATTGAACAGTGTTAATTTCTCTAAAGAATTTTAATTTTCTCTTTGACAGTGAATTTGTATTGTGATTTTTTTACCTGCCTAACCTATTTTTTCTCATATTTGAGATTAAACCTGATTTAATTTTTGGAAGGGAAACTACCAAATTACTGATCTATTTTTTAAAAATATTCACATTTTCTTTAAACTATCACAATATTTAAGTTAAGATAAATAAAAGGATAGGTGAGCAATGGAAAAAGAAAAAATTATTTCATTTCTAAACGAATCAAAACATCATTTAGAAAATGAATTACTGCCTTTTTGGCTAACTCGCTGTAAAGACGAAAAATATGGTGGATTTATTACTCATTTCGATAAAGATGGGAATGATACTGGTGAGGATGAGAAATCCCTGATTGCTCAAACACGAACAATTTACACCATGGCTTCAGCTCACCGGGCCGGATATGGCGATGGTCAGTGTCTGGAATTTGCTAAACATGGCGTGGATTTTTTACTGAATAAAATGTGGGATAAAGAAAAGGGTGGTTTCTATTGGATGCTGGATCGCAAAGGAAATATAAAGATAGATCAGAAAATTCTTTATGGTCATAATTTTGCCATTTATTCGTTAAGTGAGTACACCCTTGCTTCGGGTGATCCGATAGGGCTGGAATATGCGGAAAAAACTTTTGATCTTATTCAAAAATATTGTACAGATACCATGTATGGCGGATATTTTGAGATGTTTGATAGAAATTGGAATTTATGCGGTCCGGGAAGTCAAGGGGGAGATCGGAAGACCCTGGATGTTCATATGCATTTAATGGAAGCGTTCACCACCTTGTTCGAAGCCAGTCAGAAGGAAATTCATAAAAGAAAATTACAAGAAGACATCGAGATATTGCTACAACGCATGTTGCATCCTGAGTACGGTACGGGTATTCCACAATTTTGGCGAGATTGGCGTGTAGCCCCGCAAATAAAATTTGATATTGTTTGGGGTTGGGATCGATTTGCTAATGGACAAAAAAAGGCCCATGCAGAAGATAATACTTCCTATGGTCATAATGTAGAATTGGCCTGGCTCTTTATTCATGCTTTGAATGTCATGGGAATTCCAGTTTCAGATTATGAGGATGTACTTAAAAAATTGTTCGATCATGCGGTGAATTATGGTATCGATCACGAGTATGGTGGCGTTTACGTCGAAGGCTCTCATGCTGGGGAAGTTTATGATCGTGAAAAAGAATTCTGGCAACAAGCAGAACTACTTATAGGGATGTTGGATGCCTGCATTTATTTCAAAGATGAAAAATACTGGCAAGCTTATGAAAAAGTCCATCGTTTTGTTTTCGATAAGATGATCAATCATCAAGTAGGTGAATGGTGGCCTTTGTTAACCCGTGAAGGTCAGCCCATCTGGACCCATATGAGCCATTCATGGAAAGTAAACTATCACACCGTACGAGCAATGGTGCAGAGTATTAAACGGTTAGAAAAATTATTGGAGATGACATTGTAATTTTTCAGGAAGTTGGGAAAGTTCTCTATTAAAATTATTCTTTATTACTCATCTGATTTTTTATTTCGAAAATGAATAATGTTGGATAAAAATTGGCATGGGATGTCTATGAAGGAAAGTCGAGTTAGAGAGATATTGGAAAAAATAAAAAATGTCCGTATAGCAGTTTATGGTGATTTTTGTCTTGATGCTTACTGGATTTTAGATCCGCATGGTTCAGAAGTTTCTGTGGAAACAGGACTTTTAGCAGAGGCTGTTCGTGAGCAACGATATTCTCCTGGTGGAGCTTCAAACGTTGTAGCTAATGTTGCGGCATTGGAACCGGCTTCTGTTTTGGCTATCGGTGTCATCGGTAATGATATTTTTGGAAGAGAATTGCTTCGTCAACTGAGGAAGCTGAAGATTGATACCAGTGGTCTGATTATCCAAAAAGAAAATTTCGATACGGTGACTTTCGCCAAAAGATATCTTAACGATCAGGAACAACCTCGCATCGATTTTGGCTTTTTTAACCGTCGCTCTCGAAAGACGGATCGGGCCATTTTAGACAACCTTCGGAAAGCTTTAAATGAATACGATGTGGTGATATTTAATCAACAAGTACCGGGAAGCCTGACCAATGAAGAGTTTATCGATGAGTGCAACAGGTTATTCCTGGAATTTAACGATAAAATCATCCTGTTTGATTCACGGCATTACGGACACCGTTTCAAACATGTTTATAGAAAGACCAACGATATCGAAGTAGCCCGATTGAATGGAGTCGATGTATCATCTGGTGATATTATTCCTCTCTGTGATATTAAAAAATTTGCGCAAAAACTTTTTAATGAATCTCATAAACCGGTTTTTGTAACACGGGGTGCACGCGGGATAATTACTGTTGATGATGATGGGATTCATGAAATTCCAGGAATTCAACTTTTAGGTAAAATTGATCCGGTTGGTGCAGGTGACACGACTATTAGTGCTTTGGGACTTTGTCTGGGCGCAGGGTATTCTCCATCTGAAGCGGCCGAATTTGCTAATTTTGCGGCAGCAGTCACTGTTCAAAAACTTTTTACTACCGGTACGGCCTCTGCCCCTGAAATTATTGAAATGTGCCGAAATGCCGATTATATTTATCAGCCTGAGTTGGCTGAGGACATTCGCCAGGCAAGGTATATCGAAGGTACCGAAATCGAAGTATGTGGTGACATGAATATAATCACTTCGGGCAAAATAAAACATGCTGTTTTTGACCATGATGGAACAATTAGTACATTACGGCAGGGATGGGAAGCAATCATGGAGCCGGTTATGATCCGTGCTATCTTAGGGGATCAATATGAAACGGCTGATGAAACACTTTATCATAAAGTACGCAATCGGGTTTTGGAGTTTATTGAGGCAACTACAGGAATGCAGACTATTGTTCAAATGGAAGGTCTGGTGGCGCTGGTTAAGGAATTTGGCATTGTGCCGGAAAGTCAAATCCTGGACAAGTTTGGTTATAAAGAGATATACAATAACGCATTGATGGAAATGGTGAATAAAAGAATGGCTAAATTGAAGAGAGGGGAGTTGGATGCTACCGATTTCACGGTAAAAGGAGCAGTGGATTTTTTAAAGGCGCTCCGAGACCATGGTGTAACGCTTTATTTGGCGAGTGGAACTGATCGTGAAGACGTTGAACGCGAAGCAAAATCTCTCGGGTATGCCGATTTATTTAATGGAGGTATTTATGGTGCAGTTGGAGATATCAAGAAATATTCTAAAAAAATAGTGATCGAAAAGATAATGAACGAAAACCAATTAAGTGGTGTAGAATTACTGGTGGTCGGCGATGGACCGGTGGAGATTCGGGAATGTCGTAAACGAGACGGTATTGCAATAGGGGTTGCAAGTGATGAAATTCGTCGACATGGTTTAAACACCCGTAAACGAACGCGACTCATAAAAGCAGGAGCGCAACTTGTTATCCCTGATTATTCTCAAAAACATCATTTGCTTACTATTCTGTTTCCTGGATAGATTACACTTTTATTTGTAATTATTTCGGTAAAAAAATGTAAAAATTGCAATTTCGAGCAATTAAACTTTGAAATAAAAAAAAGATTTTAGTAATTTTAGATTGATTTAATTTTAGTTTATATTAGATTAGTGATTAATTTTGGAGGCTTCAAAATTCATTTCATTATAAATAACTAATTAGAATTTGAAGGAGGAGGTACATGTCTCTAAATAAGAAAGACTTATCTCGCCGGGAATTTATTCAACAGGGTTCAAAAGCAGCAGCAGGATTGGTGGCCGCTAGTGCACTGGCTGCTTATAATGTAAAAGCCGGACAAAAGCGTGGTTCAAAAATGCGTTTTGGTTTGGTAACATACCTTTGGGGTAAAGATTGGGATTTGCCAACACTGATCCGTAATTGTGAACGAACCAATGTTCTGGGTGTTGAGTTAAGAACACAACATGCTCATGGTGTTGAATCTAACCTGAATGCGCGTCAACGATACGAAGTGAAAATACGTTTTCAGAACAGCCCGGTTACGCTGGTTGGACTGGGAACTAATTTTGCTTTCCATTATGTCGATCAGGATCGCCTGAAAAAAGAAATTCAGGGAGCTAAAGATTATATCAAATTATCTTATGACGTTGGTGGAAGCGGTATTAAAGTAAAACCTAATGCTTTACCTAAAGAAGTTCCTCCGGAAAAAACTTTTGAACAGATCGGACGCTGTTTAAATGAGCTTGGTAAATATGCGGCAGATTATGGGCAAAAAATTAGAGTAGAAGTTCATGGTAAAGATACTCAAAAGCTTCCTAACATGAAAAAGATTTTTGACCATGTGACTGAACCAAATGTAGGCGTGTGTTGGAATTGTAACCAACAGGATCTGGAGGGAAAAGGGTTAGAATATAATTTTAATTTAGTAAAAGATCGTTTTGGAGATACGGTTCATGTACGAGAGCTGAATAATCCTGATTATCCTTACCAGAAATTAATTAATCTCTTTGTTCAAATGGATTATGCCGGGTGGATCTTATTAGAAGCGCGGGGAAATCCTCCTGACCGTATCAAGGCCTTGGCTGAACAATATGCTCTTTTTAAAGAAATGTTAGCAAAAGCTCAGGATCAATTTGGTTGATAGAAAGTTTTAAATTTTGTTAATGTTTAAAGATTAACTTTTCACTTAAATAAAAGGAGGTAATCGTATGTCTTCTGAATCCAAAAAAATGTCGCGTCGTGAGTTTATAACACGCGGTGCAGCAGGACTTGCTGCTGGAAGCGCATTATTTTCAGCAGCAAAGGTTTATTCAAAACCAGGTGCCAGAGTTATAGGCGCCAATGACACAATCAATATGGCTATCATTGGCATTCGTGGCCGCGGTGGGAGTCTGATTTCGAACTTCGCTAGCATTAAGAATGTTCGTATTAAGTACTTTGTAGATGTGGACGAAAATTTATTTGCTTCAAGGTTGGCCCAATTTGAGAAAAAATTTGGCTATCGTCCTAAAACAGAATGGGATATGAGACGGGTCTTTGATGATCCAGAAATAGATGCGGTTGGTATTGCCACACCGAATCATTGGCATGCATTGGCCACTATCTGGGCGTGCCAGGCAGGAAAACATGTTTATGTAGAAAAACCAGCTTGCCATAATATCTGGGAAGGTCGCAAGATGGTTGAAGCAGCCCGGAAATATAATGTCTTGGTGCAAGTTGGTTTCCAGAACCGTTCTAGGATAAATACTAATGCCGCTATTAAATTCTTACGTTCCGGAAAACTGGGTCATATTTATATGGCACGCGGTTTGTGTTTCAAACCTCGTGGCCCCATCGGTCGGTACCCGGATGGTCCGATGAAACCTGGAACAAAGCATTATTTAGACCTAGAGAAGAAAAATACAGCTCCTGTTTATACCAAAGAATATCTATCAAAAGTCCATTATGATATGTGGTTGGGTCCTGCTCCTAAACGCCCGTTTAATCCAAATAGGTTCCATTACAACTGGCACTGGCATTGGGACTACGGCAATGGCGACACCGGTAATCAAGGACCACATCAGTTCGATATTGCCCGTTGGGGATTGAACAAAAATGAACATCCGGTTAAAGTTCGTTCTATGGGTGGTTATTTTGTTTATGATTCTTCGCAAGAAACACCAAATACTCAAATTTCAATTTTTGAATATGCTGATGGTACGATTTTAGAGTTCGGTACTCGTGGATTGATGACCAATCCTGAAGGTATTACATTACCAGGAGGTGTTAAACCAATTACAATTGGCAATATCTTTTATGGTTCTGAAGGTTGGATGCAAATCGATTCAGGTGGTAACTGGCAAACCTTCTTTGGTCGAAAGAATGAACCGGGACCCAAATCTGGCGATACGGATGAAGAAGCTTATGATCCGATGAACCTAGCTGGGGCTGGAGGCGGTCGACATTTTGCTAATTTTATTATGGCTTTGCGTAGTGGCAAACGAGAGGACTTAACCTGTGATATTGAAGAAGGCTACATGTCCAGTGTATTGCCGCACCTGGGGAATATTTCTTACCGACTGGGGCGCGATCTCATTTTCGATGGCAGTAAAGAGAAATTTGTCGATGATAAAGAAGCAGATGCTTTACTAACTCGCGATTATCGTCCACCGTATGTTGTGCCTGAAAATGTTTAATTGAAACCTGAAATTTTATTTTATGTTTATGACCCCCGGGGGTTTTTTAAACCCCGGGGGTGTTTATAATTTTAAAATCCGATTTTTAAACCCACCCAACACAAAAACTATAATTGTAAAAAAATGTAACAATATTGCTGTTTTTCATACCTTTTTTTAATTTATTTTCTAAATATACTTAATTATAAAATATTGAAGATAGTTAGTAAAAAACTGACTGAGAATTATCTATTCAAATCTGGAACATAATTTATTGGGGAAAATTTTAAAAATAGAGACTAAAATGTACGAGGGAAATTTTGGAAAGAAGACATCAAAACTCTATGGGAATATTGAATAGGCGGCAATTTATTAAACGAGCTGCTTCCAGCACTTTTGCAACATTTGCTGCCCCTTTTATAGTTCCAGCAAGTGTGTTTGGTGCCAATGCTCCCAGCAACCGAATAACTATTGGTAGCATTGGTGTTGGAGGTATGGGCACTAATAATCTGCGTGGATTCATGTCTCAACCTGGAGCACAAGTAGTAGCTGTTTGTGATGTGGATACTGAACATAGAGAACGAGCTCGCAAGATTGCGGGTCTTGATAAATCGGCCGCATATAACGATTTTCGTGAGTTACTTGCCAGAGATGATATCGATGCTGTGGTCGTCTGCACCCCTGACCATTGGCACGTACCGATCTCCATTGCTGCAGCAAAAAGTGGTAAAGATATTTATTGTGAAAAGCCCTTGACCAGATACATTGCCGAAGGAAGAAGATTGGTAGAGACAGTTCGGAGATATAACCGCATCTTACAAACGGGGTCTCAGCAGCGTTCTGATGATCGCTTTCGTTTTGCTTGCGAATTGGTGCTTAATGGGCGAATAGGCGAACTTCGCACAATGTGGGTGGAAATTCCAGGGAATAATCGGAAAAATCCACTTAATTGGAAAGTTGAACCTGTACCAGAGGGATTTGATTATGAAATGTGGTTAGGTCCGGCGCCCTGGGCACCGTATACAAAACAACGATGTCATTACACTTTTCGATTTATCTTGGATTATTCTGGCGGACAGATCACCAATTGGGGTGCCCATTATCTGGATATTGCTCAATGGGGAAACGGGACTGATCTTACTGGTCCGGTTGAAATAGAAGGTAATGGTGAATTCCCTCGTGATGGACTTTTTAATACGGCATTACGATATCATATTGAATACAAATATGCCAATGGAGTTAAATTAATTTTAAATACAGGTAAAGCTGGTATTCGGTTCGAAGGAACGGAAGGGTGGGTTTATGTCGATCGAAGTCGAATTGATGCTGATCCGAAATATATATTAAAATCTAAAATCAGGCCTGATGAAAAGCATTTATATGTGAGTCGTGACCATAAAGCTAATTTTTTAGAATCTATTAAGCTGCGTAAAAAGCCTATTGCTGATGTAGAAATTGGTCACCGATCAGCGACATTGTGTCATTTAGGAAATATTGCTCTTTTTACCGGACGTAAATTGTATTGGGATCCTGATCAGGAAAGGTTTATCAACGATGATGTTGCTAATAGTTATCTTGAACCGAGCCGACGTCCACCCTGGCATAAGGATTAAGTCTATTTTTTAATAGATTCTGTTAAAATAAATAGATTAATTAAAGGTTGTTGTTGATTGAAATTTTGATATAGAATTTACTATTTAATGGGAATTGTTTATAAAAGATAAAAAGGATTAATAATGGTATTAAAAAAGAAAAATCTAATTGTTGTTTTTTTACTATTTTTTGCTGCATGCAGTCCAACAAATAACAAATCGGTTGTAATTCATCTCCAAAGTGAGCCTTCGCTAATTTCTGGAGAGAATATTCCATTAAATGTCGCATTGGAACTTCCTGATCAATTTAAAAATACTGCTTTAAATGAGATTTTAGTAAAAGTTCAGCAAAAAGGAAATTCTTCCTCCATACTGGATGGGCAGTTATCCCACGGACCTGATGGTAAGATTTATTTATGGTGGATTGCTCCGAAAATTGAAAAAGGTCAGGTGATGAGTTGGCAGGTTACTCTGACCAAAGGTTCACGGGAAATGCAAAAAAAAGGATTTCGATGGAAGGATGTACCAGGCCAATATCTAGATTTACAATTTGATGGACGGAATATTATTCGTTATGTATATGCATACGATCGTTCATCTCCAGAAAAAATCGAAGAAACGAATAAACCCTTTCATCATATATTTGATTTCGATGGTAAAGACTTTATTACAAATAGTCCAGGCGGTCTTTACCCACACCATAGAGGATTATTTATTGGATGGCAGAAAGTAGAATGTGGTTCGCAAACTTTCAATTTCTGGTCTATGGAAGAAGGTGTTTCTCAAAAACATCAAAAATTTTTACAGATAGAAGCCGGGCCAGTTCTGGCTGTAGCAACTGCAAAAATAGATTGGCTGGATGAAAAAGCTGAAGCTGTAATAACTGAAGAACGAAGGGTTTCAGTTTTTAAGCAACCTTTGCCTACTTTAACTTTATTAGAATTTAGAACTAAAATCACGCCAGTAAAATGTGATGTGAATCTTTTGGGTAATGCCGAACATGCAGGTTTTCAGTTCCGTGCTCATAATGATGTAGCGATTGGTTATGTTCGGGGACATCATGAACCGGTTCCTGAAGACAAAATTAAGTGTAGATATTTTTTCCATAAGGATGGAATAGATCCGAAAAAAGATTTTGATCTTCCCTGGACTGCGCTCTCATTTGACCTGCGAGGTAGAAAATACAATGTTCAGCATATTAATCATCCCAAGAATCCGAGTCCAACAGTTTATTCAGCTTATCGCAATTATGGTCGATTTGGTGCCTCATTCAATAAGAAAATTAAAAAAAGAGATTCCTTAAATTTAATTTATTATATTTGGGTAGTGGAAGGTGAAACGCCTTCGCGAGAAGCTTTTCAAAATATGTATGAAAAATTAGTGAATAAACCAACTGTGAAAATAATTAATTGAATAAGGTCATAAAATAAGGAGATTATAACGTGAAAGTGAAAGAGCAAAACAGACTAACAGTTGTCATTGCTTTAGCCATCTTGCTGGCGTTTGTTTTTACTGCCTTTGCTCAGGAAGAAGAATTGGTCCCGATTGAGATCAAACTCCCTAAGCCCATGTTTGTTGGGACTCCGCAAAATTTAAATGTACCCAAATTGGAAAAGCCCTTAGGTAAACCTAGACCGCCTTTTTTGGCTCCAAAAGGTACCAAAAATGTAGCTTTGGGAAAACCCGTCAGTAGTTCGGATGAAGAACCAATCATTGGCGAGCTCGAAATGATTACTGATGGTGATAAAGAAGCTTCGGACGGAAGTTATGTGGAATTAGGACCATTTGCTCAGCAGGTGACAATTGACCTAGGTGCCGAATATAATATCTATGCGGTTGTTATCTGGCATTTCCATAAACAACCCAGAGTATATTTTGATGTAGTGGTACAGGTGGCCGATGATCCTGATTTTGTTACGAATGTAAAAACAATATTTAATAATGATATCGATAATTCTCTGGGATTTGGAGTTGGGAAAGATTGGCACTATGTAGAAACAGCTGAAGGAAAGCTGATTGATGCTAAAGGTGTTAAAGGCCGATATGTACGTTGTTGGAGCAATGGTAACAATAATAACGATTTAAATCACTATATTGAAGTTGAAGTTTATGGAAAACCTGCTAAGTGATTAGAAGAACACCCTATTATAAATTTTTTCTTCCAATTATTATAATAAGTATTGCAGCGACGTTTCGCCTGAAAGATCTGGCGAAACGTCCTATGCATACTGATGAAGCAGTCCATGCAGTGAAGTTTGGAATGCTTCTGGAGGAGGGATACTATCGCTACGATCCAAATGAATATCATGGACCCACGCTGAACTATTTTACCCTTATTCCTGTATGGCTTTCTTCAATTCATAAATTTGTCGATGTCCAAGAAACCACTTTAAGAATTGTACCGGCATTTTTTGGAATCGTCCTTGTACTATTAACTTGGTTTTTAGTTAAAGGATTGGGAAATACTGCTGTTTATTTTTCAGCTTTTTTTACTGCAATTTCACCAGCTATGGTATTTTATAGTCGTTATTATATTCAAGAAATTTTATTTATATGTTTCATTTTTGGATTTCTTATTAGTGTTTATCGTTATTTGGAAAAACCAAGCATACCGTGGGCCATTTCCGCTGGATTGTTTTTAGGACTTATGCACGCCACTAAAGAGACTTTTGTGATATTTCTTTTTGCCATGTTGCTGTCACTGGGATTGCTTATAGTTACGCAAAAAGATTTTAGACACCAATTTTTTCGATTTATTAAATCAATAAATATCAAGCATGTTTTGATATTTATTTTATCATCTGTTATTATTTCCGTACTGTTTTTTTCTTCTTTTTTTACTAATCTCAAGGGGATAATCGATTCAGTTGCCTTTTTGGGTGATTATTTACAACGTGGATCAGGGACGAAGATTCATTTTCATCCATGGTATTATTATTTAAGACTAATATTTTATTCAAAAATGGATTCAGGCCCTGTTTGGAGTGAGGGTTTTATTCTTTTTTGGGCTATTGTGGGAGTATATGCTTCTTTTTCAAATAGAATAAAAGTTTTGTTTAATAAAGAGCTATTAAAATTTATTACCTTTTATACGATCATTCTCACTTTTGTTTTCTCTGCAATTCCTTATAAAACTCCATGGAACATTTTGGGATTTCTTCATGGTTATATTTTATTGGCTGGTATAGGTATTTCTTTTATTTGGCAATTGGTAAACAAAAAAGTTTATAGGATTATCTTTTTCATTTTTCTTTTCCTGGGATTTTGTTATTTAATGCTTCAGAGCATTCGAGCTATTGATGTTTATTGTGCCAGTCCATTAAACCCATACGTATATTCTCACCCCGATATGCAAATTTATGATCTAATAGACCAGGTCGATGAAATAGTTCGTGCTCAACCGGAAGGAAATAATATCTATATAGAAGTGATTTATCCCGAGAGTAATTATTGGCCTTTGCCATGGTATTTTCGCAAATATCCCAATGTAGGTTGGTGGGATCATGTGGAAGAAAGTATCCCGGCTGCTCCTATCATATTGATTGCTCCTGAATTAGAATCAGCATTAATCCATAAGCTATATGAATTACCTCCACCAGGAAAACGAGATCTCTACATACCATTGTTTGAAAATTACTTTGAGCTTCGGCCTGGAGCAGAAATCCGGGGCTATGTAAGGAAAGATGTCTGGGATCGTTATTATTACAATCAAACTTCCTCTTCTTTACCATTAAATAAATCTTCCTACTTATGAATTCCTCAATATCTGATTTCAATTTTACTGGAAATGCGGTCGAGTTAATTCCTAATGCCTATCGATTTACTCAGTATGCCATGGCTACTGTTTTTGAGATTTTTATTGTTCATGAAGATGCCCAATATGCTGAACAAGCAGCCACAGAAGCTTTTAGAGAATTAGATTTACTGGAGAAAGATTTAAGCCGTTTTATTGAGAACAGCGATATCTCGCGAATAAATGTTGCTAAACCAATGGAACATGTTGTTCTGGGAGAAGCAGCTTTTGAATGCTTGAAACATTGCATTCAATTATATGATTTAACCGGGGGAGCGTTTGATGTTACTGTTGGGCACTTAATGAATTGCTGGTTGGATGAAAATAAGAAATTACGACAACCTACCCCTGAGGAGCTGCAATTTGCAAAAGAACACACCGGCCTGCAACACCTGATATTGGATGAATGGGATAGGGCAGCCATTGTTTTAAAAGCCCCGCTTCATTTAGATTTGGGCGGTTATGGTAAGGGTTATGCGGTAGATCAAATGGCAAAATTATTGCTAGAATGGGAAGTTGATATAGCTCTCGTTCATGGTGGCAGCAGTTCGGTTCTGGCGTTGGAAGCTCCACCAGAATTACCAGGCTGGCCTCTCACGCTTAGTTTGCCTGAAACCGGTGAAGTGATTACACGGATATATCTAAAAAATCGGGCATTAAGTGGGTCTGGAGTACAAAAAGGTCACCATATAATTGATCCGCGAAAATTTGCGCCTGTTCAGGGTACTCTGGCGACTTGGGTAATTGCACCAGATGCTGCCACTGCTGATGCTCTATCTACTGCTTTTATGATTATGAATTTTTGCGAAATTGAAGAATTGTGCAAATCTAATCCAGAATTTGCCGCTATTGTTGTTTCACAGTCTGAAAACAATGACGATAAATTTCATTTATTAAAGAAAATTGGTAATTGGGAATAAGAAATTTTCGTTTCTCTGCCCAAGCAAGTAATAATAAAAAGCTTTAAAAGAATCAATAAAACTTTTTTATGATAAATTTCACTGATGAAGAACGATATTCATATTTTTATTAAAAAATTTTGAATGTTGAATTGATTCTTTTCGATCTGTAGAACTCGCAATGACGATTTTTTAAAGCTTTCTAATACTTTTAATCACTTTTGAAGCATGTTGTGAATAATCCACAATTCTCGAATTAATTCCAGAGGGATCTTCGGTAATGAGAGGCGGCTATCTGGATCTGCTTTCCATTCAATGGGGAATTCCTTAATCCGGAAACCTTCCTTTTTAGCTCGCACAATTATTTCAATGTCGAACATAAAACCGTCAATAAATGCTTCACCGTAAAGTGAGCGAGCTACATCTCCTAGATAAATTTTGAATCCACACTGAGTGTCGGTAAGTTGAGAATTGACTTTCATAAGATAGACAATAATCAACCGAAAAAGTCGTGCTGAAATCCGTCTTTTTAAAGGTTGAGGAACAACAATTTTACTTTCAGGTAATTTTCGAGAACCATGGGCAATTTCGCACTGTTCGGATTGAATAAGGTTTAGACCACAAAGGGTAAAATGATAAGGAGTACACAATCCACTGTCAGCAAACATTGCATATTTACCTTTACTGGCTTGCATACCAGTTCGAACAGCGAATCCTTTACCATGATGTTTTTCATAACGTATTACTTTGAGCTTTACACCTGATGGAATAGGAGTTTTTCTAGCAATTTCGCTAGTAGAGTCTTTGCTGCCATCATCAACGACAATAATTTCGCCTTCTAACTTCTGGTCCATTAGAAATTCTGCCGCAGCAATAATGTCCCTTCCGATTTTATTACTTTCTTCGTAGGCTGGTATAACAATAGACAGGTCCATAGGCTCACGTAATTTAGTTAACTTAAATTTTCTTTTATTTAAATATAATTTTTATTTTTCAAGTTACAACAATATTTCTGCTTAAAATTTTATTTGAATCATTGTAAATTTTTATCTTATATTATTTACTCCCTTTTGTTACAAAATATTTAATTGATGGCCTTTAAGCAATCAATTCATTTTTCAATTTTTGTCATTTTTTGCCTTGTTGTTTAGCATATAAATGGTTTTGATAGGGGGAATACAGACTTTCTTCATATAAAAATGGAGTAACATTATGTATTTGTTAGGTTTTGATGTTGGCAGTTCTTCCATTAAAGCCACCCTATTGGAGGCAGAAAGTGGCCGTGTAATAGTTTCGGCAACCTCACCGGAAAAGGAATTAGAAATTTCGGCTCCACAGCCCGATTGGGCAGAACAGGATCCAGAAGTGTGGTGGGAGCATGTGAAAAGAACTGTTTCAATAATGAAAACGCAGGAGAGGTTTGACCCGCGTGATATTGTTGCTATTGGTATTGCCTATCAAATGCACGGTCTGGTTTTAGTGGATAAAAATTTGAAAGTTTTACGCCCTTCGATTATTTGGTGTGATAGCCGAGCGGTTAAGATCGGCGATCAAGCTTTCCGGGAAATTGGAAAAGAACAATGCCTTTCTTGTTATTTAAACTCGCCGGGAAATTTTACAGCTTCCAAATTAAAATGGGTTAAAGAGAATGAACCAGAAGTTTTCCGGAAGGTCTATAAAATGATGTTGCCTGGTGAATATATTGCGCTAAAAATGACTGGTGAGATCAAAACCACGCCTTCGGGGCTTTCTGAAGGAATTCTATGGGATTTCCAAAAAGAAGATGTGGCTTATTCACTCCTGGAATATTATGGTATTTCGCCAGATCTTATTCCCGAGGTTGTACCAGTGTTTTCTGTACAGGGAGAATTAATGCCGAAAGCTGCAGAAGAAATGGGATTAGTTCCAGGTATAAAAGTATCTTATCGTGCTGGCGATCAACCAAATAATGCCTTATCTTTGAATGTTTTAAATCCGGGGGAATTGGCTGCAACAGCAGGCACTTCGGGTGTGGTTTATGGTATTGCTGACAGTCCGGTTTACGATCAGAAGTCCCGGGTAAATAGCTTTGTTCATATTAATCACACAAAAGAGAATCCCAGGATAGGCGTACTATTATGTGTCAATGGGACTGGCAAATTGAATAGCTGGTTGAAACATAATCTGGTAGGCTGGGGTGAGCATGTCCTGAATTATGATGAAATGAATGCGCTGGCTTCAGAATCGCCGGTTGGTGCTAAGGGATTGGTCGTGCTGCCCTATGGAAATGGAGCAGAGCGGACTCTTGAAAATAGAAATATCTGGGCTTCTATCCATCGTCTAAACCTGAATCGACATACTTTACCTGATATACTTCGTGCTTCTCAAGAGGGAATTGTTTTTGCATTGAATTATGGTGTTGAGATCATGCGCGATATGGGATTGGAAATACAACGGGTGCGGGCTGGACATGCCAATATGTTTCTCAGCTCTTTATTTGCTGAGGCATTTGCCACAATAACCGGAGCAACGGTCGAGCTTTACAATACGGATGGCTCTCAAGGGGCAGCCCGCGGCGCTGGAATCGGAGCGGGTGTGTATAAAGATGCACAGGAAGCTTTTGTGGGCTTGAAATCTGTTAAAGTTATTCCTCCCAATGAGTCACAAAAAATAGCCTATCAAGAAGCATATCAAAGTTGGCTAAATGAATTACAAATCCAATTAAACAGATAAAATAAAGGAGTAAATTATGACCGAAAAAAAATCGTTTCACAGTGTTTGCCGATGGACTTTCCACAAAGGAGCAGGCGGTTTTTTACCAGGAAACATTCGGCCGGAGTGGAGTGCCGACAGGTTTACTACCGTGGATTTTGTACAATTGGTGAAAGAGAAAATTGCGCCAAGAATACCAGATTATATCGTTTTGGGTGTGGAATTGCATTATGATAATGAATACAATGAAAAGACAGCACCGGAGATTGCCGATGCGCTGGTGAGCAATGGTATTTATTTGGCCATGGTTACCCCAGGTGCCCATTTACATTTTGGTTATGGCGGTGTGGCTTCTCTTGACCCGGACGAAAGAAAAGCAGCTGAAGAGTATGGCCAGCGTAGTGTGGAGTTAGCTTATGGTCCATTGAAAAAAGCCTGGCATCCTGATCCGGAAAAAGCTCCGACACTGGTAATCTGGAACGGTTCTTTTGGTTATGATTTAGCTACAATAGGAATTAAGCGAATGTATCAGAATTTGAAAGAAAGCATAGCAAAGCTTTGCCAATTTGAAGCCAAATTAGGTGGCGAACTTTACTGGGGATTAGAACCCAAACCGAACGAAGGGCATCCCGCCATGTTATTGCCAACGGTGGCCAGCGCCATTTTGTTCTGGCGGAAATTAGAGGAAGAATTTGGTATTTCTCGTGAGAAAAAAGGCGCCAATAAAGAATTTGGTCATTCAGAAATGATCGGTTTAGATCATGTCTATGATACAGTGGAAGAATTTGATAATAACGCAATTTTTCATTCTCATGTAAACAGCCAGGGATATAATGACGGAATTGTTCTGGGTGGGCCAGGCAAATTTGATATTGACCATGGTGTACGGATTAATGGAATGAATATCGCCATCGCTGGCTTGTTCCAGGAAGGCGGATATAATCGTTGGAAAGGTCATGATATGCAGCCTCGGGGTTATGATAATACCGAACAAAGCATAGACCGGGTGGTTCGAAGTATCCTCAGTTGGGAAGCGTGTGACAGAGCAGCAGCAGAATTAGATGTGGATGAACTGCTGGGACATCTGGCGGCTCGAAATACAGCTAAAGCGGAAGATATGATGCGCCATGCGGTTATGGCTGCTCATAAATATTTTGATGAAATGTATCAATAATCCTAAAAATAACTTTTCCATATTTCATTTACCATAAGGTTCTAATTCTAAAATGATTTTTATTTTTAAGGCTCTATTTTTGGATTTATGTCGTGAACCTTCGAAAAAATTGTTTAACATTTTATAAAAAAATCATAAAATTGATTTTTTAACTATTTACACTATAAGTGAATTGGAGGTATTAAAAGTAATTTATTTTTTATTAAAATTTGGTTTAAACCAAAATTTTAGAATCACAACAAAAGTTTCTCTTAAAAGAGAAATAGATAGATCTGATATTGGAGAATAAAAAAATTATACCTAATAGTAGGAGTTTCCTCAATTTGGTGTGTATTTTTTAATGACAGCCACGTTTATTTTTTTAAATAACCCATGCAATTATTAAAAACTTTTTAAAGTTTTGAGAAATATCCTGTAATACTGTTCTTTCGTAAATTCGAGATAATATTGTTGTATTTTTCAAGATTGATATTCACTAAGTCAAAAAGAACAATGAAAATTTGAAGAGGGAAAAATAAATTGAAAAAACCGCGGGTTATTGTTCTGGATGGTGGATATCCTTCTTATGATTATGA
The DNA here is from genome assembly GCA_964387645.1 of uncultured Calditrichaceae bacterium. Lineage (GTDB taxonomy): Bacteria > Calditrichota > Calditrichia > RBG-13-44-9 > RBG-13-44-9 > CAYLYM01. The sequence continues at coordinate 72,961 of CAYLYM010000002.1, forward strand.
GGAAAAGTTACTTAGAAATGCTGGTTTTGTCTTCCAGGTTTATAATGGAGACAGGGAGGATCTGGAGCGAAAAATTGAGTTTGC
>CAYLYM010000003.1:0-13037 GCA_964387645.1 uncultured Calditrichaceae bacterium
GTTATTATTGCCGCACATCGTCAGAACCGACCCTGGATTGGTGAGACCTTGAAGCCAAACGAAGTAAACATTCCTGAGTATGATCCGGAATGTTATTTTTGTCCTGGCAACCAGCGGGTCAGTGGCATTCGGAATCCGCAATATCAGCGGACTTTTGTATTCGACAATGATCATCCCTGTGTGGGATGGGATGCGCCAGAAAGCCTGGAAATTCCAGTGGGAATATATAAGAATAAACCCGCACATGGCATCGCCAGGGTGGTTTGTTACAGCCCTAAACATAACCTTACTTTAGCGGAATTAGATGTAACGGAAATTGTTGCATTGTTAAAGGTGTGGCAGGAACAGTACAAGGAGCTGGGAAGCCATCCAGAAATTGAACATGTTCTGATCTTTGAAAATAAAGGCGAAGTAGTGGGTGTTTCCAATCCACATCCACATTGCCAGATTTACGCCACAAATTTTGTTTTTAAATATATCGAGATAGAAGCAGGTGTTAGTAAAAAATATTTTCATGAAACTGGTAGAATTTTATTCCAGGATATAATTCGGTCTGAAGTAGAAGATGGTCGGCGAATCATTTGTGAAAACGATTCAGCAATAGCTTTTCTACCCTATTTTGCCCGATATGCTTACGAGGTGTATGTGGCGCCAAAAGAAACTTACCCCGATCTTACAGGCCTTTCAGAAAAAGAATTAAGAGACTTTGCAGCAATTTTAAAATTGTTATTGATAAAATATGATAATCTTTGGCAAATGCCCTTTCCCTATGTAATGCCACTGCATCAGGCGCCTACAGATGGAAAAGATCATAGTACTTTCCATTTTCATATAGAATTTCATCCACCATTGCGTAAGCCAAATCTCTTGAAATATTTAGCAGGACCGGAGGTCGGCGGTGGTAATTTTTTAAGCGATACCTCCCCCGAAGAAAAAGCCGAAGAATTGCGATGCCAATCTGATGTTCACTATAAGCAGAATCGGATTTAATGAAATAAATAGAAGTCCTGGACATATTTTTAAGTAGAATTCTCTGATTTTTTGTTGGTGATATTTCCATTCCGAACATAAAAGGAAATTTTGAATCATTGAGAAATGATTTTAAAATCATATACAGTTAAAATTTAAAGTGCTTGGAGGAAAAATTTGTATAGCATTGTCGAAGGTCGATCCCATTCATTAAAAGATGTTGAAAATTTTATTAAACTTTTAAATAAAATCGACCAGCATCCTGATCCGAGTCTTCGTCAACTGTTTGAACATGGAAAGGAATTGTTTGTTACGCGCGCTCCAGGACGTTTAGATGTGATGGGAGGCATTGCTGATTATTCAGGCTCTTTGGTGCTTCAATTGCCTTTACATGAAGCTACTCTCGTAGCCATTCAACGTTCTGCCGAAAAAAAAATTGAGATTGTGAGTCTGGATATGGAGAAAAACCATTCCCTTCACTTTAAGATGCCGCTTAAAGATTTTAAAAATCAAGGATTACCCATTTCCTATGATCAGGCTCGGGAGTATTTTAGACGTCATTCGGATTCAGCGTGGGCGGCTTACGTAGCGGGTGCACTACTGGTACTTATGCGGGAGAAGAATGTAGATTTCTTCGAGGGTATGCGAATGCTCGTTTATTCTAATGTGCCTCAGGGTAAAGGCGTGAGTTCTTCAGCCGCTTTAGAGGTTGCCGCCATGCAGGCTATAGCTGCGGCATTTCAGGTTTCGATTGAGCCAAAAGAGTTAGCATTGCTGTGTCAGAGGGTTGAAAATCTGATTGTGGGCGCGCCCTGCGGGGTTATGGATCAGATGACTGCCGTGTTTGGTGAAGCGCACAAACTGCTGGCACTCCTGTGTCAGCCGGCTGAACTAATGGATCAGATAGCAATTCCGCGTGAAATAGTTTTTTGGGGCATCGATTCCGGTGAACGGCATACCATTTCTGGAGCTGATTATATTTCGGTAAGGGTGGGTGCCTTTATGGGATACCGAATGATAGCAGAGCAAACTGGTTTAGAAGTTGTGATAGAAGAGAAAACAAACAAAGTGATCATCAAAGACCCTTTTTGGAAGGGATTTTTAGCCAATATTACCCCATCGGAGTTCGAGAAAAAACATTCTCAATTTTTACCAGAAGAAATTACTGGTGAGGAATTCCTACGAAAGTATCAGAACATTTCTGATCAGGTTACCCAAATTGATCCTTCAAAAAAATATCGCGTGCTAGTTCCTACAAGGCATCCTGTGTATGAACATTTTCGAGTAAAAACATTTGCCGAGCTCCTTAAAGATCATTTAACAGATCAGCGTTTAGAACTTTTAGGTGAATTGATGTACCAATCCCACGCCAGTTACTCGGCCTGCGGATTAGGTTCTCCCGGTACGGATCGTTTGGTGGAATTGGTGAGAGAGGCAGGACCAGAAAAAGGCTTATTTGGCGCCAAGATTACTGGCGGAGGCAGCGGGGGGACCGTTGCTGTGATTGGAAAACCAAAAGCACAAACGGCTATCGACGAAATCGTAGAATGTTATACTAAAGAAACAGGTTATCGTCCTAAAGTTTTTAAAGATTCATCGACGGGCGCCGCTCGGTTTGGATACTTGAAGTTAATACATGAATTTTAAATAAATGATTAATTGAATAATCTATTTAAATTAGTAGTTTTAGCGGAAATTGAATATAAATTCTTCTGCTTTCCTATTGCTCCTTATTCAGCACCTGTTAACAAAATTGATCCATTGTTTTTTAGTTGTTATTTAATATACATAAATTATGATGTAAGACAAAATAAGTTCACTCTAAAATACATAAGTAATTTTGAAAAAACGAAATTTAACTTTCATAAATACTTAAAAACCCGTTTATGAAAAACAAAATGTTGATTTTTAAAAATTATTTAAATTTAACCGATAAATTTTTCTTTAGGAAAAAGAACTTCATCATAAGTAATAAATAATAATTTAAAACCAAGTTAATTACATTACGAAAAAAGAAGCAGACCATGCTTGATTTTAGCACGGCCTGCGGTTAGTTTAGCAAAATAAAAATACTGTTTTATTTAACATTGATTTCAATAGTGGCACTTCGTCCGGTTGTCTGTGCTTCTAATCCTTTTGTAACAATTTCCTTACCATTTTTATCATATACACTTATATCCAGATGATAGGTGCCGGGATCTGCCTCCCAGGGAACGGTGATCTGCCGAGTCCAGATATTATCACCGGCTTTCTCGTCACCTTGTTCGCCATTATCTCTCAGCTCAACCATGAAGTCTGTATATTCCCTGACTGTGCCAACGACTTTACTTACTGCATCAAGCGGACCATCGATGATCACCCGAAGGGTTAAAGAACTTCCAGCAGATGGATCAGGAGGTATGGCTTCAGCTTTTTTGATAGCTAATTTCCCTCCACCACATGAATTAAGCATAAAAACAGTTAAAATCAGAAAGACGGCTAATTTCCACTTCATGAAAATTTCTCCTCTTTTTTGGTGTTAGAAAAATTTTTACTCAATTAAAAATAGATCAAATTATTTTACAGGCAAATTAATTATTTTGTATATTAAATCATAAGTTAAATGATTGTTAATAGGTTAAGTTTAAAAAATCGTATGATAAAAGCAGTTCATCCAGTAAATTAAGATAAGAGTGTTAAATATTTCACAGTAAAACTCATAGTAAATAAACTTATAATAACATGATAATAAAAATATTAAAAAATTTTTAAAATTAAAATAGGAATTATAAATTTATAGTGAGGAAAAATATGTCTTTCAAAAATATTTTCTGGATTTATTTTATTCCTTTGATAATTTTTTTATTTATTGGTCGGAGAAGTTTTAGCCAAATAAATTCGTCTGAAAATTTGATTGTTTTTTACTCCCAGGAAATATTTCCCCTTCAGTATGAACACGTTCATGGCCCCACCATTGTTCAATTATCCAATGGTGATTTGCTGGCAGCCTGGTTTCAAGGCTCTGGTGAAAGATGGGCAGATGATGTTAGAATCATGGGAGCACGTTTGAAAAAGGGGCAATTGCAATGGAGTCCACCCTTTTTAATGGCCGATACTCCGGATTTTCCAGATATTAATCCCATAATGTTTATTGACGGTAAGAAAAGGCTCTGGCTCATGTGGTATACGGTTATTGCTAACCAGTGGGAAACATCTCTTTTGAAGTACCGGATAAGTGAAAATTATTTAGAACAGAAAGATGCTCCGGTGTGGGCATGGCAGGATGTATTGTTAGTCAAACCTGGAGATTCGGCCGAACGTGGGATTCAATCCAATGACCGCTTTGTCACTTCGCTTCAAAGACAAATTCAAGAATATGAAATATATCTGGAAAGGCAAGGTTTTTTTGAAGGAGATCCAGAAACGGTGAAATTGAAGAGAAAAACATGGAAAAGTTATACAGAGAGAATCATGTCGCTGGCACGTGGAAAAAACATGATAAAAAAAGGAAAAATTTATCAACCAAATGGGTCTTCTCAGAGCGCCATGTTAGGCTATCCTTACTTTCGCCGAATGGGATGGCAAACCAAAAATAAACCTTTTATATTTAACAACCATCGTATTATCGTTCCGCTTTATTCAGATGGCTTCAATTTTTCCCTCATGGCCATAACAGACGATTGGGGACAAACCTGGCAATTCAGTAATCCCTTGTTTGGGCTTGGAAATATTCAACCAAGCATTGTCCAAAAGTCCGATGGAAATTTAGTGGCTTATATGCGAGATAATGGACCACCTCCGAAAAGACTGCAAATGGCTGAATCAAGTAATGGAGGTTTAAGTTGGTCGCTGGTGCACGATAGTGAATTGCCTAATCCTGGTTCCGGTGCCGATGCAGTAACGTTAAAAAATGGCCACTGGGTCATGCTTTACAATGATACGGAGACCGGGCGGAATAGCCTGGCAGTAGCCATATCCACTGATGAAGGAAAAAGCTGGATCTGGAAGAGGCATCTTGAATTCGATGCAAAAGAAGATAAAACCACCCGCAGCCATTATCCAGCGGTTATCCAGGGACACGACGGTTTGATTCATGTAGTATATAGTTACCACCTTAATGATAGAAACGAAGGCCCAAACAAAACTATCAAATACGCCAAATTCAATGAAAAATGGGTTCAGCAAGGAGATCAATAAATTATCATTACTTATAGATTTCTTTTGTTTTTTTCAGGAGATTTCAAATAGGTCCAAATGTGTTTTTCATCAATAATATTCTTGACGTTATTGAGGATTATGTGAATGAACTACATTATAATCCATTGCAAATTTAAAAGTTTAATTTAAATTCTTCAGATTAAGTTTCGCTAAAAAAGTGTAAAAGAAATTAAGGAGGATGCAATATGGCAAAAAAACTAAACCGGAGAGAATTTATCAAAGAGAGTACATTGGCCGGAGCTGGATTGGCACTGTCTACACCGCTAACTTTATCAGCGAAAAAGAAGGATAAAGTTCGCATCGGTCTAATTGGTGTTGGAGGTCGTGGACGATCTCATTTACGTAATCTATTAAACAGAGACGATATTCTGGTCCAGGCTATATGCGATATTGATCCCGAAGCCATTGAAAAATCTCAGGCTATGATTGAAAAAGCCGGGCACAAAAAAGCCAAAGTTTACTCCCAAAGTGAATGGGCTTTTCTGGACTTGCTGGATCGAAAAGATATCGATGGAGTCATTATTTCGACACCCTGGCTGTGGCATACCAAGATGGCAGTGGCCGCCATGAAAGCCGGAAAATATGCAGGCGTAGAAGTTTCTGCAGCCACCACACTGCAAGAGTGCTGGGATTTGGTAAATACTTCCGAGCAAACTGGCATCCCCTGTATGATTCTGGAGAATGTTTGCTACCGGCGGGATGTGATGGCTGTGCTAAACATGGTAAGAGCAGGTATTTTTGGAGAAATTATTCATTGTCGATGTGGATATCGTCATGATTTACGGGCAGTTAAATTCAATCCAGGTGTACAGTTTGGCCAAGGTGCAAAAGGTGAAGCTCGATGGAGAACATTACACTCAATTAAGCGGAATGGGGACGTATATCCTACCCATGGTGCCGGGCCTATTGCTACCATGCTGAATATTAATCGAGGAAACCGTTTTGTTTCTATTGTTTCAACAGCCACTAAAGCGCGTGGACTGCACAACTATATCGTTAACCATCCAGAAGGGGGAAAGGACCATCCGAACGCAAAAATCAAATGGAAATTAGGCGATGTAGTGACTTCCCTTATCACCACTGCTAACGGTGAAACCATCCTGGTGACCCATGATACCAATTTGCCCCGTCCTTATTCCTTAAATTTCAGCGTCCAGGGAACCAAAGGGTTGACTGATTTCGATCGCCACACAAAGCGCATCTATGTAGAAGGTGCGAGTGAGCATCACCGCTGGGAAGATATGCAACCATGGCTGGAAAAGTATGATCATCCTTTGTGGAAAAAGTATGGCGAATATGCTGCAGGCTCCGGTCATGGTGGCATGGACTTCTTTGTCCTAAATGCATTTATCGAAACCGTAAAACGGCAAATTGATCCACCATTAGATGTGTACGATGCTGCTGCCTGGAGCGCCATTACTCCCCTTTCTGAAAGATCCATTGCCGAAGGAGGAGAGCCCCAACAGTTTCCTGATTTTACTCGTGGACGTTGGATCAAACGGAAACCTGTATTTGCTTTGAATGATGATTTTTAAACATTTTACAAAAATTATTATCTATTTTAATTGATTTAGCCTTGCGAAAATCAAATTCAGTTTATTTTATGCTATTCTAATAAAATGTAAAAATTGGCGTTAGTTATGAAAAAAAATCAAACTCCAACAGCAATATTGCTCATTCATTGCCCCGATGCTCGGGGCATCATTGCTGCGATCACGCAGTTTATACTGGAACACAATGGAAATATTGTTTACCTGGACCAGTACGTGGACCATTGGAAAAAAGTATTTTTTATGCGGCTTGAATGGGAACTGGAAAATTTTCAGTTACCTGTTCATGAGTTTGATAATGAGTTCAAAAAATGTATCGCTGACAGATTCCAGATAAAATGGGAACTTCACCTTTCTGATGAAGTACCACGGATGGCTGTTTTTGTGTCCAAAATGCCTCATTGTTTATATGATATTCTGGCAAGATATGAATCGAAAGAATGGAGAGTAGAAATTCCTCTAATAATCAGCAATCATCCTGATTTACAAATCGTCGCTGAAAGGTTTGGAATTCCCTATTATTATTTTCGCATGGATCCAGCCAATAAGAAAAAAATCGAAAAACAACAATTAGAATTGTTAAAAGCTCATAACGTCGACTTCATCGTTCTGGCTAGGTACATGCAAATTTTATCGGATAATTTTGTACAGCAATATCCCAATAAAATCATTAATATTCATCATTCTTTTTTACCGGCCTTTCCGGGAGCAAGGCCGTACCATTCAGCTTACGAGAGAGGAGTAAAAATCATTGGCGCCACCAGCCACTATGTTACCGCCGAATTGGATGCAGGTCCCATCATTGAGCAGGATGTCGTCAGGGTAACCCATAGCGATTCTGTGCAGGATTTTATCCGCAAAGGTCGGGATCTTGAAAAGGTTGTCCTAGCCAGAGCCATCCACGCCCATCTTGACCGAAAATTGTTGGTATACCAGAACAGAACCATCGTCTTCATCTGATTAGGCTAAGCAATATGTTTTAAGATTAGCTGTTAATGGAACTCTATATACTTTTTAGTTGAGATTTTTAACTGATTATTCAGGATTGTAGCTTAAAGATAGAAATAACCAAACAAAAATGCGGTCGAACAATACACCGAAGTGTTTTTTGTTAATAACCTGCATGTAGCTAAATATCCATAATAGCGATTTATTTCGATTGTTCTAAATAACAAAATATTATCTAAATAAAAATTAAATTAAGTAAAATTCCACATTTTTCAGAGCGACATTTAAATTTAAACAAATAGATTATTTCAGTCAATATTCCAAATGTGAGGAACATGTAGATGAAAAACATGATTTATTTTCTGGTCAGTTTCTTCTGGCTTTTTCTATATTGCCAGACGGAACAACCTGAAGTACTAAAAGGCAATTATCAAATTTCCAAATCCAGGCTGCTGGATAAGATCAAAGGAGGCTGGGCTGGACAAACCATTGGCTGCACCTTTGGTGGACCTACTGAATTTCGTTTTAAAGGGACAATCATCCAGGATTATACACCCATCCCCTGGGATGAGAATCGGATACCATGGCAGTTTAAACATGGTCCTGGCCTTTATGATGATATTTACATGGATCTTACTTTTGTAGAGGTATTTGAGAAGTTGGGATTGGATGCTCCGGCTGATTCATTTGCCATGGCCTTTGCCCACGCTGATTACCCTTTATGGCATGCTAATCAGACAGCTCGTTACAATATTTTAAATGGAATTATGCCACCAGCGTCTGGACATTGGCTCAATAATCCTCATGCAGACGACATTGATTTTCAAATTGAAGCAGATTTCGCCGGATTAATGTGTCCGGGAATGGTAAATACTGCTACTGAAATTTGTGATAAGATCGGACACATAATGAATTATGGCGATGGATGGTACGGTGGCGTTTATATGGCAGCCATGTATGCCCTTGCTTTCGTATCCGATGATGTACGTTTCATTGTGAAAGAAGCTCTAAAAGTCATTCCCAGGCAGAGCCAGTATTATAAATGTATATCAGATGTCATCCGGTGGTATTATGAAAATCCTACAGATTGGAAAGCCACTTGGTTCAAGATACAACGGAAATGGTCTGAAGACCGGGGATGTCCTGATGGGGTTTTCACATCCTTTAATATTGATGCCAAAATTAATTCAGCCTGGGTTGTTTTGGGTTTATTGTATGGAGAAAAGGATTTCGGTAAAACCATTTCCATTAGCACTCGTTGTGGTGATGATTCCGATTGCAATCCTGCCAGTGCCGGAGGTATACTAGGTACAGTTTTGGGTTACAATAATATTCCTCCCTATTGGAAGAGAGGTCTTTCAAAAGTGGAGCCGATCGATTTCAAATATACAAACATCTCCCTGAAGGATGTTTATGCGATGTCTTTTCGCCATGCCCTGAAAATGATCGAACGAAATGGCGGTAAAGTTGAAAACGATCTGATAACTATTCAACTGCAACAACCAAAAGAAGTAAAATTTGAGCAAGGATTTGAAGGGCATTATCCTGTAGAAAGATATTCTTTGAAAAAAAACTTTCATGATGAATGTCGCTTCGAATTTGAAGGTGTTGGTTTTTCCACCACCGGCCGGGTAGTTACAACAAGCAAGTTTAATTATATTTTAAAAACGGAACTATATATTGATGGTCACCTGATGGAAACATCCAATTTGCCAACGGATTTTCGCAAACGAAAATACACGCCTTTCTTTTGCTTTAAATTACCCGAAGGAAAGCATCAAGTTTATATCAGGATTCTTAATCCTACTGAGGAAGTTTATATTCAACTAAGCGATCTTCTGGTTTACCGAAGCCATCCCCCAAATTTACGGTTTTAAATGAGAAGAAAGTGTAAAATGAACATAAAAAAGCCTGGTAATTTTTTTGTATCCATTTTTTTATTGACTGTACTTCACTCTATTCAAAAAATACAATTACCGCTTCAGATCTTTTTCACCACCATTTTATAGTTGATGGTTTAGAAAAAGAGAAAGATGCCTGGTAAAATACACCAGTTATTGCAGATTCCGTACGGGATGGAGATCTGAATATTTTTACTATTGAGCAACATAACAAAAATATCTCGCCCGCAAATGCCCTATTCAGAAGAAAAATCTGGGAAAATCTGGATAGGAAAGTAAACCGGTTTGTCAAAGGGTGGTGTTTGATCAGCAGTTAGGTGGCCATGATGCGCTGGTAGGAGATGTGGATGGAGATGGTGATGTGGATATTTGCTTTAAAGTCTGGAAAAGGTGGACCAAAAGTGCCAATAAAGGCCGTTTTCATGCTGATTTTTTAGAGAATTTATTACGGTGAAATTTCGGATTTAAAAAACACTAAAAGAGAAAGTAAAATGAAGGACAGGTCCATTATTCTCTGGATTATTATTCTTAGTATGATTTTTATATTTCAAGCATACCCTGCTGGAAAGCAAAAGGTCATTCTTGATACCGACCTTGGTAACGATATTGATGATGCTTTTGCTCTGGCTTTAATCTTAAGCAGTCCGGAATTTGAAGTATTGGGGATTACCCTGGACCACGGTTTAACAGATAAGCGGGCTCAGATTGCCTGTCGAATACTTTATGAAACCGGTCTGGAACATATTCCAGTGGCAGTAGGCAGGCCAACTCCAGAAGTAGTAGGTAAAAATAAGCAGCCTGCCAGATATGCACCTCAATTTTACTGGGGCGAAGGATTTGATATAAAGAAGCCCATTGAAAAGCCCCCAGCAGATTTTATCATCGAAATGTTGCGAAAATATCCCCATGAAATTAAATTATTATCTTCACAGTTGGACCAGTGCCGAATATGACGGATGTTATTGAAAAGGATCCTGAGGCACTGAAGTTGGCCAAAAAAATTTATTCGATGTTCGGTTCTTTTTACATGGGTTATGGAAAACACGCGGTGCCATCTCCTGAGTGGAATGTTAAAGCCGATGTAGAATCAGCTAAAAAATTTGCCGCTAGTGGAGCACACATTGTTTATGCTGGTTTAGATATTACGACTTTTGTTAAATTAAAAGAAGACTTTCGCCTCAAACTTCTGATGAGACAATCAACCCTGACTAACGCACTGTGTGCACTTTACACTTTATGGGGACATGAAACACCCATACTTTATGATGTGATAGCTGTTGGTATGGCTTTATGGCCTGATCTTTTCACTACCAGACCAGCCCATGCGAAGGTGATAGAAGTTGGATTTACTGTAATAGATGAAAGCCAACCACCGAATTGTGAAATTGGCATGTCCATTCGAATGGAGGAGTTTCTGAAAAGAATAATGAACCGATATCTGCAACAAAATTTGATGCGACAGTAACCGCAGGTAGAAGTATATGTGTTAATATTTTAAAGATTGTTCACTCTGAAGAGGATTTGTAATCGTTCTGAGTATAATGGAAATGTCATCCTGAGTGGAATCGAAGTGTTACCTTGCGCGAGGCCGAAGGATGTCCTGAGCAACACTAAAAAGTCACCTTGAGCTTTGTCGAAGAGTGACTAATTTTATAAAAATTAAAAGATTATCCACTTTTTTCAGAATGAAATTTTAAGGCAAAATCTCTTTTTAGAGTGGACTTAAAGCTGAAAAAGAAAAAATGAAATAATAGAACAGTCATCGTGAGAAGTTGCCATACGGATATGATCGGACCTGTACTTCGAATTCCATCTGTTGGTGAGAGCATTTTGAGTGGGCGATTGAGCCGAGCGGTGGATGACGTCTTCAAAAGGTTCCGTCTGTGGTGTTGTATGAAAATAAATCAAACAAAGAAGCTGTTTAAATAGCTGGGCAACCGTCTGGTCTGTGATAAATCGGGGACCAACCATTTGTATCCTAAAGAGAATAAATTGAAATCATCTTTTATGGAAAAAGTTTTGAGGAAACCCGAAATGAAAACCAAATTGAATGGCCACCAATTAAAAATTTTACCAAATGCCTGGTTGGGGCTTATAAGCATCTTTCCACTTTTAATGTTTTTTACCGGGTTGGGGATGGCGGAAAAAATTTTAGCTAAAGAATCGCAAAAGATACGAGTGTTGATCATCACCGGCGGGCATCAGTTTGAAAGAGAAGCTTTCTTTCAAATGTTTGATAGTTTCACCGACATTCAATATCAGGAGAAGCAGCATCCTGGTGCTAACGACGCTTTTTTCCCGGAAACTGCTGACAGTTTTGATGTGTTTGTCTTTTACGATATGTATGAGGAAATAACCGAAGAACAGAAACTGGCTTTTCTGAATTTGCTAAAAAAAGGGAAAGGAATGGTTTTCTTACACCATTCCCTGCTTTCTTACCAGGGATGGGAGGCGTTCGAGAAGATTATCGGCGGACGTTATCACCGTCAGGCTAACGCCAATCATCCCGCCTCCACTTACCAACATGACGTGGATTTCATGGTACATGTGGTGGATACATCGCATCCGGTAACCAGAGGCATGAAAGACTTTCTGCTACATGATGAAATCTATGGCCATTTTTCTGTTTCACCAGACGTCCAACCGCTATTGATCACCGATCATCCAGCGAGTGGCAAAATCATTGCATGGACGCATCGGTATGGCAATTCCCGGATTGTCTATATTCAGCCGGGTCATGATCATTCCGCTTACAATAATCAGAATTATCGGCGGATGATACTCAATGCCATTCGTTGGGTAAGCGGTATCCGCTAAAGTTATTTTTGGTAAATAAGCTTTCTACTACGACAAAAACATGGAAAATCGTGTTTTTTCACAAACCACCCCCCACAACAGGCGGCCATGACAATGATATGAATACCTATCGTAGCACCTGGTGGAAAGCGTTTGAGGATTATGGTGTTGACGTTGTTTTGGGAGGACATACTCATTATTACTTAAGGTCAAAACCAGTTAATCTGAATGTCAGCACTACTTCTGCGGTCGGTGAATATGGAAGTAAACCCGGGCAAGGCAGACTTCAAATCATAGCGGGATATTATGGTGCACCTCTTACCTCAACTGGAAGTGGGCGGTTTGTCGAAAAAAATGTAAGCACGATGAATTACGTAAAATTTGAAATTAACGATAACATATTGAAGATGAACGCATATAACATGTCTGGAACATTAATTGACAGCGTTACTATTGTCAAGCAAGAAGAAACGGATATCATAGTTTTAGAAACGAAAACACCCACAGGATTTACACTTAATCAAAACTTTCCCAATCCATTTAATTCTTCAACAACTATTAACTATAATCTACCAAAATCAGATTACGTTACCTTAAAAATATATAATCTTTCGGGTCAAGAAATAGAAACATTAATAAAGGATTATAAAACAGCCGGAGAACAAGAAGTAAAATG
>CAYLYM010000003.1:13137-72881 GCA_964387645.1 uncultured Calditrichaceae bacterium
AAATAGAAACATTAATAAAGGATTATAAAACAGCCGGAGAACAAGAAGTAAAATGTGTAACTAATAGCAAATTAATGGCTACCAATAGGCTGGAGCTGACCAAAACCATAGTGCTTCAATTGAAGTTTGGTAGTGAAAATGAGAATTTTATGCATTGAATCAAATTTTGTATATGCGGTTTTAGCAGCTCAGCCAGATCATTATATGCTAATATTTGAAGAAATAGACAACTTAAGATAAAAAAAATGGAATGCAACACTTGTCGAAATACCCCTAAACAATGATCCTATTAATACCGACAAAAAGGTTCAATGGATCTTAAAGCCAACAATAAATAATAAAATTATGCGTGTCCAGGACTTAATGGTTACAGAAATCCTCGAATCAAATAATTGGGGAGAGACCGATTTACTTTTCTAGTACAGCTTCAATGTTAAATAAATTAGGTCTTGATGAGTATTTAGCGTTTGAAGGACTGGTTTACAGTCTCAAATCGCATAAAGAGGAAATTTCAGTAGAGCGACTTAAGAATAATTGTTTTGAGGTTTACACCTACAGCGGGATCAATGATGAACACCTACAACATATCGAAGACCTACAAAGATTATTTCAGAACTATCGAGCTTATTTTTCGCAATTGGTTACTTTTTACTCAGAAGCTGGGAAAAAGGATAAAGCCAGAAAAACACTGGAATTCCTGAACAATAAATTACCAGAAAGATTGTTTCCTTATCCAAGCGATAAATTAAAAACTGATATTAAAAATCCTCACGGTTAGTGGATTTAAGCCTTTCGGTGTCTGAAACCTGGACCGTTATGCCTTAAGAAACTACAAATGAATAGATATTAAAAAGAAGGACTCACTAATTTTGGTATAACACAGTCATTAATCCGACCGATTGGTAGTGTTTCAAATTCAGTCAAGCTAGTACCCCAATTAAAGTAATTCGTAATCTTAACGTTCAGCGCGAATAAGTTCAGCGGCGTGTTATATCCTGGCCGTTAAAGATACCCTCAATGTGTAATTTTACTCGTTTAAAAAATCATGTATGCTGAATCTTTCTTACCCCAAAGCCACGTCCAGAGTCATCATCACGGCGAAACCTAACATGGCGCCCATGGTAGCAATATCAGTGTTTTTCTCTAATTGTGATTCGGGAATAAGCTCTTCTACTACTACAAATATCATTGCTCCAGCAGCAAAAGCCAGGGCGTAAGGCAAAATTGGTTTAACCAAAATTACAGCAGCCGCACCCAGAACCCCGGCAATAGGTTCTACAATACCGGAGAGCTGGCCGTACCAGAAGCTTTTGAACCGTGAAAATTCTTCTCTCCTTAATGGAACCGAAACTGCAAGGCCTTCCGGAAAATTCTGGATACCAATACCAATGGCTAATGCCATGGCACCTTCCAGCGTTGCGGAAGGAAAGTTTGTTGCCAGAGCACCAAAGGCTACTCCCACTGCTAGCCCCTCGGGAATATTGTGCAAAGTGATTGCCAGAACCAATAATACACTGCGGCGCCAACTGGTATGAATCCCTTCGGCCTCTTCTATGGGGAATCCCATGTGAAGGTGAGGCAGTACTTTGTCTACTAAACGCAAAAAAACGCCGCCAAGTAAAAATCCCACCACGGCAGGTATCCATGCAGGTGTAGAATTTTCCTTAGCCATCTCTATCGCCGGCGCCAACAAAGACCAATAACTCGCTGCAATCATCACGCCAGCTGCAAACCCCAACATGCCATCCAAAACTTTGCGGTTGATTGATTTAAAGATAAACACAACTGCCGCTCCTAATGCCGTGAGAAACCAGGTGAAGCAGGTCGCCAGAAAAGCCTGAAAAACAGGATTTTGTTGTTCAAACCATTCTATCATAAAGAACTCCTTTCTTTAAATTTTCCCTGGAAAATGATTTATCAGCTCCATCAAGACAATATTTTGGTCTTCGACATCTCCAATATAGATAGTTGAACAAAAAAATATGGGATTTTTTTATCTTCCCGAAATTCAGTTTAAATGGAATTGAGGACAAAAAGTTTCATTGAATGAAGATTCCTTATCAAATTATCCTTTTGGATTATAACCATCAGACGGCCAATTTTATCAGAGAAATGTTCATTTCAGGAAAGAAAATAAGGTCAATTGTATGAAAAACAAATGAGATTGTTAAGAATTTTTTTAATCGGTTTGTGTTTTACAGTAAAATAGTGGTTGTGGTATTTTTGTTTTTTCTTTGTAGTCAAACGAGATGAATTTAAATTCTTTCAATTGAAAGAATCATTCCCCGATCTAAAGGAGTAGAAAAATGAAGTATTTACTGAAAATTATAATACCAATTCTGATTTTGTGTTACGATCATAACATATTTGGCCAGGACATTTATAAAAATGATTATTTTAATTTCAATGATAATTGGGAGTGGAATCAATTACTTCAAAAAACCAATAATCCAGAGACCCTATCCAATATTAAAGAATTAAAAGCATACCTATCAATCGATGAGGGCAGATTTCTACTGTTGCAGTTATCAAAACTAAATAAACCGGAAGACATTAAGAAACTTAATGTCATCGAAAAACAACAATCCAAAAGGGGCGGTGGATTTTATGGCATCGTTCCAGACTACTTTAGTAATATTGATAGCATTCCCATACCGAATGATTTTGATAATATAATTAAAACAGCCCTATATTTGACAAAGATCAGAAGCAAAATTTATAAGATAATTTCTAACCCAGATTTTGAATATCCAGTTAGCTTTACCAATGAGGAATTTCCTGATTTACCAACATACAATTTCCCTGATAATATGCATCTGGAATTTGATTTTACGGCGATTGAAAATTTACTTGATTTTTTCACTCAAAGAGAAATTCATTTTAACCGGGCAATAGAATTAGCTAAGGATCGAACATTTCTTGAAATGCTAAAACATCGCCGACAGTTAGGTTATGTTCCTGAACCGCTACCAGATTCAAGTGATCTGGGGCAGTTTATTTTTCATGCTGCAAGTAGAAAACCATTAAATATGATTTGGAAATGGCTTAATCCCTGGAATTATTTTTGTCTCTCAGATTTATATTTAAACCAGGTTGAATATCGAAATTTGGTTAATACTTTAAAGTCAAATAAAAATAAATCAATAAATTATATTCTTGGTAGAATAGCTCTTTTTTCCAATTATAAACAAAATTTTAACGAACGGTTAAGTTTTGCTGTGAATTGGGGGATAAGAAGTTGGGCAACAGAATATAGTTTAGGTACGAATATCGTTCAATTTAAAGACGACTATCAAAAAATGTTGCGAACCATAACTCATGAAACATTTCATCGCCTTCAATTAAAATTATGTCCTGTTGATCCTTCTCTGGCTTCACAAAAAAATAGAAAATATGAATATTTGGTGTTATATAAATTCCCCACTCAAGAAGATCGTAAATTTTACGAGGCACTTACATATATAATGCTTGAAGGAACAGCTACTTTAGTGGGTGGTATAGATACTGATTGGAATGTTGAGCAAAATGCTCTTGAAGGTAAGAAATTACTGGAAGAGCTATATGAAAGTATTTATGTGCAACACGACTTTAAAAAAAGCGAACAATTATTAAATTATGGATTGAAATCAAATGGTCCATTTTATGGTCTTGGATATTACATGAGTAAAGTCATTGTAGACAGGATGGGAAAAAAAGAAATAGGTGAATTATTAAAAAAGGGAAGCATTACTTTTTTTAAGGAATATTGTCAAATAGTAAATAAGCTTGCTTATTCTGAAAATATATTTTTCAATGAAAATATTGTAAAACAATTAAATAGTTTAGCGGACCTAATGGACACAGATTAAAAATTACACAGAATGACGGACGATCAAAGCGATATATTGTACCCTTAATAAGTGGAGCCAGAAGATATGCCATAAATAATGAATGTGATGATAGATAAGATGTTTGCTAATGATTACAGTCCATGCCTCTTTATCATGGTCTTTCAATTAGTTAAGATCTCTTTAAAAAGTCCTAACCGATTGCTTTTAAAAAGAATAAGAATTAGCATAAATAGCAATTTGCATATTTTTTATAAAAATTACTCCAAATTTTCTTAAATGAGTCGATCAGATATACGAGTTAGCGGTAACTATTAATTTAATTATTTGAAACGATTTTCTGTTCAGGATTAGATAAGAATAATCCCCGGGTAGAATTGGGCCAACAACTTCGATGGGATAAGCTGGCCAGGATTTATTCTAGATCAATGTGTGAGGATTATGGTTGTCCATTGATATCGCCCAGGGTTGTGATAAGGGCGCTGATAGTAATGCATAAATTGGGTTTATCGGAAGAAGTGGGTTACTCTGTTTTCATTAAAGTGAGCATTTTTCGGCCTGGAATCTGTCGAAAGGTGGCCCCTTGACTGATGGCCTTTACAGCCTCGAATGGTTTAATGATATGGGTGCCAGAGATGACGTGAATACCGAATTCAAAAAGCACCGGAGTGAGGGGAGTACTACCGCCGACCAGCATGAGAAAGGCACTGGGTTGGCATAAAGAGATGAGGGAATCGAATGTGTGGTTAATTAATGTAGTGCCGGTGAGAACCACCACATCAGCCAGAGGGATAAATTGTGAGGCTGTCTCAGCGGGATAATCCCCGGGCCGGGGACGGAGTTCCAGAACCCAACTTTCCCGGGCAATTTCACGGATCTTCTCTATAAAAGGGAAGTGACCTACCACAGCAACACGTTTGTTTAAAGCTTTCTGCAGAATGAGGTCTCTGGCATTTAATTCCAGATAATTTCGGTTTTCTTTTTGTAAAAGAGCGTTGATGGCCGCCATACCAATGCTGGCTTCCATCACGCTCCGAGAGTAAATCAGTTCAGCTAATTCCAGGGCGCTATAATTCAATAAATTCCCCGCTTCCGCCACCTGTGGGCCTTCCTGACAATCGTATTCCCTCATGGATGAGGCAATTCCACATAAAGGTGGCCTGGTGTTTAATAGCACGGCAGTCAAGAAAGCACCAACCACAATTTCAGCGACAGATTCATCACCATTGATGTGATTTAGCAAAGCTTGATGTACCTCTGAAGGTTTTATCATTCTCTATCTTGAAAATTTACACTATTCAAGTTTTAAAAATCTTTATGTTTAAAATGGGACTTGCCTGGATTTTTTAGATAATTGAAAAAGAAGATCAGGACCGCAATCAAAAGAACAAGTGTCAAAATGAGGTTATTCTGAAACACCCAGGGATGAATCCAAATGGTGAGTAGGATACCAGTTAAAGCACCTCCTAAGTGAGCTTCATGCCCGATGTTGCCAGCTTGCCGTCCAATGCCGTAAAGGGAGACGAAAACGAAGATAATGGCAAAAAGCCAGGGCGGCATACCAATGGGGATGGGGAAAATTATTATTTTTGCTGTCGGAAAAATGAGTACGGAAGAGAAAATAACACCGGCAATAGCACCCGAAGCCCCGGCTGCACGATAGTCGCCTCGTTTTCGATGGATTAGCAGGGCAAGCAAGTTACCCATGATGCCGCTCCCAAAAAATATGATGAGAAGAAAAATATTTCCAAAACTCTTTTCCAAATGGACGGCAAATGAGTAAAAACTGAATAGATTGAAAAAAAGGTGAAGGTAATCTATATGTAAAAAAATTGAGGTGATGATACGTTCATACTGCTTATAATTTATTATCCCCCTTATCCAAAAAGAGAAGCGGTCGAAGAAACTCTGTTTGTTAAAACCGGCTAAAGTTACAATAACAATGAGAAGGATTAAGACTAAAACAATCATACGGTTAAATTCTTCAAAATATGGTTAAAATTGAATAAAGTGTTAGATGAATAAAATGGGCACGAGATAGATAAAGTTGCCCAGTAAAAATAAGATAAAAAATAAAACTGAAAATCTTTCTTTTGAATTTAAAAAAAGGATTTGTTCAAAGGTTCTGAATAACCAGAAAATATTAAATGCAATCAAAAGGGTAAAGCCGAGTCCAGTGTAGAGCAACTCAAAATGATGAAAGACAGATACGAAAGCCATGAGCAGAAAAATAAAGGCAAAGCTGAAATGTAGCAACTGACTGCATCTATAATTGGTTGAATGATTTTTTACATCATTAGTATCATGAGGAAGCATTTTCCAGAACTTAAAATGAAAAAATGCCATTCCCATAGAATAGATGCCTCCAAAAATTACGAAAAGCTCTATATAGTTGATCAAGGTGATGATCTCCTGTTTATTCGACTAAACTTATAAAATAATATTGGTAATAAATCTCATGTGGGAACCTATCAAAACAATTTTCCTTCTGCAACTAAAATTACTTTCCCTCATACTGAAACATGGATTTTATCATTGGTCTCTTCAGCCCGACAATAAAGCAACGAAGGTCTCCCAATTTCATAGCCCTGTTCCACTCTGATATCAATATGAGGTTGATCAAAATAGCGATGTTTGATCAGGTAACCCGCCAGGCAACCATTGGCGCTTCCGGTTGCTGGATCTTCTGGAATGCCATGATAAACCGGAAAGACCCGCACATTCAGATTGTTTCCTTTATGGTAAGTTTCTGGACAGAAGATGAGAATATCCTTGGTCTCACGATGTGCCACAAACTCAAAATATTTATTCGTGGCAATCCAGGCGTGCTTTACTGCCTTTAAGGTTTTTATTGGAACAATAAAAAATGGAAATCCGGTTGATACTGCCTGAATGGGAAATCGTTCGTCAATGTCATTCACAGATAAATTTAAAATGGGTGTCATCTCGGCTGGTGGGATAATTTCTCCAAAAACCGGTGGTTTTTGTTTCATCCATAATCTTTCGTTATTTTCTTCGAAAATTACCGGGATTTGTCCAATCCCCAAATTCAAATTTATTTGAGATACATTCTTCCCGATGATCTTTTGTTGAATAATGAAGGCAGAACCCAGAGTTGGATATCCAGCAAAGGGTACTTCCTCCTCTGGCGTAAATATTTTAACATCATATCCATTGTTTATTGGTTCTTTAGATAATATGAAAGTCGTTTCCGAATAATTCATTTCTTTGGCGATTTGTTGCATCGTACGGTGGGATAAGTTTTCTGCATTCAGAACAACAGCCAATGGATTTCCAGTATATTTTTCTTCAGCAAATACATCGACAATGAAAAAGTTGCGGTTTTTCATAATCAACTCCAGTACTTTGATGCATTAATTTTGAATTATTATCCTGCGAGCTAGGATTGTTAGTTGACCAATCATTGTCTTCGGTTCAGCGAGAGCCTCTTGCCAGAATCCTTTAGTTAATTTTAAAGTAAAATTTAAACCATTAATAAGACCAATAAAATCTATAGTAACATAAGTAAAATATTTATTTTCTAGTAAATTAAATATTTAGATGGGGGTATTTCAATGTTGTTTTTTTAATTTAAGAATAAGTTCACTCTAAAACGGTAGTGTTTCTAGAAATATCAATTGCACATAAGGCCCTTGGAACTAACGGGAAAATAACGTTTTTTATGCATACATATATTTTAATTATACGCAACGTGCTAATCTTTCAATCTTTAAAAAGTCAGTCACCCTGCGAAAAGGTCAGGGTGACTTTTCTGCGTTGTTTAGTATATACTTAGGCCTGGCTCACGTTGACCCATCGATTTTACTCAGGATGACAAAAAATCCTTTTTGGAGTAAGCTTAGTAATTCTAAGATAAAAATGGTGTTTTTGTGAAAAAGCAATCATTTAGCGAAAACTTATATTTAAAATTTCCAGAAAAATCGATTTTTAGAAAAACAAATACAGCGTCAAATGAGTTTTCACCATGAGAGTAATTGGCGAAGGGTTTGCCTGATTAAATCATCAATTTCTGGATAATAGAAATAGACTTTTTTCAAATAATCCAGGGCTCCGGAATAGTTTTCAAATCGGCGGCTTAATTCCTCAAAAACCTTCGAAGATTCATGGTACTGTTTCTGGGCGTATTCTGAAACATGTCGGTAAGAACGGCTCCCTTCCATGACATAAAAATCTAACACTCCCATTTTTTGAACGTATTCCCGAAAAATGCCTGACATGAACATGGTAAAATCTCCAATATGTTTCCGGACCAAAACTTCCTGATTCTCCAAAAGAGGTTCGTCTTGCAACCGCCGATTTTCGATCTCCAACAACATCTCTACAACTGTTTCAACCTTTTTAGAACCCAATTGTTTTATTTTATATAAATTGCTCGTTCGGGAAAAATGAGTGAGTACATAAGCAAGGTAATCTAAAACTTTTCCTCTATCCAGATTAAGATCACTGAAAGCCTGGGCAAGATTACGATGAAAAAACTTATAAAGCGCTGGGTTCTCAGCATACAAATTTTTCATAACCCCAAAAGTCCCTTTTTATTTCCTCCCTAAATCGTTTTATTTCATTCTATTTCACTCATTTCTTTCAAAAAAGTTTAGTTTGATGTAAAAATAATGATTACAGGTAACTTCTGAATAAACATAAGGTTGCAAAACTTTATGTATTTTTATTTTATGGAATATTAAAAAAATTCTCAGCTAAGTCCTTTAACGAATTTCTAATTTTATTGAATTTAAATAAATTTACATTCAAATGGTATAGGGTTAGAATGTTCATAATTAATTGTTTTTTTACTGATATTTCAGACTTCTTATGGATTTGACAAACACTGATGTAAGATCTCTGAAAACTTTATTTTTACTCCAAAAAATATTTTTTCACTATCTGAAGTGGTATGGTACATACATACTGACATCAACGGTTGGCGGTACTGGCATCTGCATATAAAATCGATTATACTCAATAGCCCGCTTGATGTTAAATCTAATTTCCAATTCAAATATGAAGGATTTTTATTTAGAGTCTTCATTATTCAGATTACTTGTTTCAGCCATTTTAGATGGCGAATTCGTGATCCAGGATTGGACTCCGTTCGAGATTGGATATTTGAACCTTGTATCACCAGATGACCCTGGAGCAATTTTGGGGTAGAAGAATTATAAAAATATTCGGGAATATTTTCATAAATTATATAGGTATATAGGTAATTTTTCTGAAGAGTGGATGCATTTTCTAAAAGAGGTTGCAGAAAATGCAGTAGAAGCTCAAGAAGGAAAATTTTATAGATAAGAAATCGGCGCAAAAGTGTTTTTTATTTGTTTTTTCATGATTATTGTTTATTTTTTCTAAAAATTGGTGATACGTGATTATGAGCAGGCCTATTATCTAAAAGATATTGAATATTCAGAAAATTACCAGGTTTATATTTATCTTTAAAGGAATTTGAATAAAGACACATATCTTTTCATTTCTTGATTTTTTATTTTTTAAAACTTTTATGGTTAAATATTTCCAACAATTACTACAGGAGGAGGCATTATGACAATTTTTACAGAGCGTATGATAAGGGCAGCAAAATTGGATGTAGACCTTTATGAAGAAGTCGAAGCCAGGAAGGAGCTGTTTGGCCAGGCGATGGGTGTGGTCGTTTTATCAAGTGTAGCAGCCGGAATTGGAGATATTGCTATTTTAGGTATTTCTGGTATTATTTGGGGAACTATACGGGCATTAGTTGGGTGGTTTATTTGGTCCTTCGTGACTTATATAGTAGGAGCGAAATTATTGCCAGAGGTACAAACCCGGGCGGATTACGGGCAATTACTCCGTACTATCGGATTTTCCAGTTCACCAGGCATTATTCGAGTACTTGGTATTATTCCTGGACTTCGCTACTTAGTTTCGCTGGTTGCTGCTATTTGGATGCTGATTGCCATGATAATAGCTGTTCGTCAGGCTTTGGACTATAAAAGCACATTCAGGGCTGTGCTGGTTTGTCTGATTGGTTGGTTAATCATGGTGATAATATCTTTCTTTCTTTTGGGCTTTGCTACCCAGTAGTAAACAGGCCATCATTGCTTATTTGCGAACCTTAAAAACTATTCAGAATGATGTGCCACCTTCAAAAGCCAAATTTCCCATGAATTTTATTATGAGAATTATTCCGAAAATGCAACCTCCAGGAAAACAACCTGCACAGACCGACACTGTTCAATATGGTCAATATTTAGCTCAGATCGCCAGTTGCCGATTTTGCCATACGCCGATGAAGAAAGAAAGATTAATAATGGAAAAAGAATTTACTGGGGACATGAATTTCCTCTACCGGGAAATATCGTGGTAAGATCCGCCAACGTAACTCCCGACAGCGAAACCGGAATAGATAGCTGGACCAAAGAAACATTCTTTCAAAGATTTCGACAATTTGCCGAAGAAGAATTGAATTCGTTGAAACCTGGAGAATTTAATACAATAATGCCCTGGAGTCTTTATGCTAGCATGATGGATGATGATTTGATGGCAATTTATAAATATTTAATGAGCTTAGAGCCGCAAAAAAACCTGGCGGTTCGATTTGTTCGATTGAATAAAATGGCAGACTCTAATTAATATATGAATTTCGGAATTATTTTTGACATAAACGATATAATATACCCCCCGCTCGAAAAGCGGGGGTTCATTGTGATTTCATTTTTTTATTGAATTTAGTCTATGGATTTATGGGTAGCGATATAATAGAGGAAATATCCCAGGCCACAAAAAACGGTAAAAGAAACGATCTCGCCTCCTAATCCGTGCAAACCGAAAGAAACCCCACCTGGTCTTTTTTCAACGAAAAAGGCATAAGCAGCGATAAGCACTCCCATGATTCCTTCTCCAGCGATTAAACCAGAGCTCATTAAAACGCCGGTATCTGTTGATTGGGTCACAACATTATTTTTCAGGCGATTTTTTTGGGCGTCGGCATTACGACGGATGATTCCACCCACAAAAACAGGTGACATTGTGGAGAGCGGTAAGTAAATACCGACTGCGAAAGGAAGCGACGGGACAGAAAGTAGCTCTGCTACAATGGCAAAGCTGGCACCAATCAAAACCAG
This sequence comes from uncultured Calditrichaceae bacterium, assembly GCA_964387645.1. Lineage (GTDB taxonomy): Bacteria > Calditrichota > Calditrichia > RBG-13-44-9 > RBG-13-44-9 > CAYLYM01. The sequence continues at coordinate 24,080 of CAYLYM010000003.1, forward strand.
GCTCCAGGGTAAATCACCCTGTAATACCCCATCAACTACGGTTTTCATCAATGTTGCCTGAGGAGCGGGTATTTCTTCCGAAGGAAAACCATACACTTTTCCAAGTGTCATCACGGCCAGAGCTATGAAGAAAGCAGAACTAAATACGCCGAACAGCTCACTGGCTTGCTGTTTCCGGGGCGTCGCTCCAACAATATATCCGGCTTTAAGATCCTGGGAGATATCCCCTGCTATTGAAGCAGCAACTGCCACGACTGTTCCGATTGTCAAAACAGCGGTTTTGCTTAATGAATCGGTCCACCCCAAAAGGAAGAATACGGCGCTTGTTCCCAAAAGTGTCACGATAGCCATACCAGATGTCGGATTGGAAGATACTCCAACCAAACCAACGATCCTTGAAGATACTGTTACGAATATAAAAGCGAAGAAGACAATGGAAAACGATCCGAAAATGCGTGTCAGAAGTGTCTGATTTAATCCGACGACAAATGGAGTACTGATGGCAATGAGAAGGAAAAGCACAACAACACTGACAACAATTTTGAAAGAAAGATCTTGATCTGTTCTAATCCGTGATGGTACTAAAGCCATGGTTTTCGGCGAAAGCTCTTTTATACCTATTTTTAGTGAATTAATCATGGTTGGGAGAGATTTGAAGACTGTAATAATACCAGCTACGGCCACAGCGCCTGCTCCAATGTATCTTACATATCGAGTCCAGATATCATGTGGACTCATTTCGGAGATCAATTTGCTACTTTCGGGGAACATGGGGAGTTGTAGCTTTTCGCCAAAATGAGCAATGGTGGGTATAATGCCTAACCAGGAGAGTAATCCACCTGCCACCATGATGGCGGCAATTCGGGGTCCTAAGATATAACCGACACCCATAAGGGCCGGGGTGGCTTCTAAGCCTAATTCTCCTTTTTTTAAACCTGGGATATGAACCCTGACTTGGGCCGGCCAAATTTTAAGGAATGATAAAATGCCTTTATAAATAAGTCCAAGACCTAATCCTTGAAAAACAAACTTGGCTTTACTACCACCTTTATCGGCAGCAATGAGTACTTGAGCAGCGGCAGTACCTTCTGGATAGGGAAGCTCCCCATGTTCCTTTACTATAAGAAATCGCCGAAGTGGAATCATGAAAACGATGCCAAGCATTCCTCCCAATAATCCTAATAACGCAATTTGGAGCAAAGCAGGTTCAAATCCCCACATATATAGAGCAGGGATGGTGAAGATGATTCCAGAAGCCAGCGAGGAACTTGCTGAACCGGTAGTCTGGGCAATGTTGGCTTCTAAAATGGAAGCTTTGCCCCAGATTTTTTCGAATGATTTAAAAAGTGCAACGGATATTACTGCCAGCGGGATGGCCGTACTGATGGTAAGTCCAACGCGTAAACCCAGATAGGCATTGGCGCTGCCAAAAAGGATACCAAAAACTGCGCCTACTAAAAGGCCCCGTACACTGAAGTCAGTCATTGAACTGTCGTGGGGAACATGTGGTTTAAAATCTTTCATATATTCACTCCGATTGTTTGTTTAATCTGAATAAATTATAATAATGATGTTAACTTAATAAAATTAAAACTGAAATTAAACATGAAGCAGATTAATGATTTTTTTATTTATTATCATAACTATTTAATAAAAAAGTAGTATGTTGAAAAATATAGCTATGCAGAGGATGTGAATTAACAGTATTTGCTTGATATTTAAATCTTTTCTATATTCAAATTAAATGAATCGTAACAATTAAAGGAGTCGAATCGTAAACAAAATGGATGATCAAAGAAGGAGAAAAGAGGACAGGGCGCTAATTCAGGCAGCATTGAATGGTGATGAGAAAGCGTACGAAACATTATTAAGTAAATATAAGAATTTAGTTTATACAATAATGATTAAAATGGTTCGAAATCCACAAGAAGCAGAAGATTTAACACAAGAAGCTTTCATGAAAGCATTTAATTCTCTGGCTAGCTTTAATGAAGAATTTGCCTTCTCTACCTGGTTAATGAAAATAGCAACAAATAATTGTATTGACTTTTTAAGGAAAAAGAAACTTAGAACATATTCTATACACGAACCCATTCAATATAAAGATGAAAAAGTAGAAATTGATATAGCTGATACTGAACCTTCACCGGAAAAATCCTTGTTACAGGAAGAAAGGAAAAAAGTTTTAGAGAATGCCATTAAAGAATTACCTGAAAGATATCGGTATGTAATCATCCTCCGACATAAGGAGGAGAAATCCTATGAGGAAATTGCCGAGATCCTCAATTTACCTTTAGGAACAGTCAAGGCCCAGATTTTCAGGGCTCGTGAAATGTTAAATAAAAAACTGAAACAAATCATCTTTTGATAAGAGGATTTAATGAAATCATATTTTTTAATATTTTTGATTCTATTGGTCTCTTTTGTTTGGTCCAGTGACAATCCGAAGGAGGTTTTAAAGAAACAGGTTCCCTTTGGTCACGAGAAGAGCTTGAAAGTTTCCGTTTCATTTGGAAATGGGTCTATCTACATGAGTAAGATAACTTCCAATAATATCTTTGAAGGTGAGTTTGTCTACGAACATTATCGTCCTCAGATCCATTACGAGGTAGTCGGTAAAGAGGGACATTTAGAAGTATTTTTTTATGGCAAAGTAAAAAAAGGTGGCAAGGAACGAGGTTCTCACCACATATCATCTTTAAAAAAGATTTATGATAACAAGCTGCAATTGAATATTTCAGATAAAATCCCTCTGGATTTGAACTTAGAATTGGGTGTAGTTAAAGGAACTTTGGATTTAAGCGGTTTAATGTTGAGAAATTTAGATCTTGAAATAGGCGTTTGTAAGACTTCTATTATTTTTGACGAACCCAATCCCATTTCACTTGAACATTGTTCGATCGAGGGAGGTGTGGGCAATTTGATTATTGTGAAATTGGGAAATGCTAATGTTGAAAATTTCCGTTTTGAAGGTGGTGTGGGTTCATATGAATTGGATTTTACTGGTGAATACCGGCAAAACATCAGTGCCGAAATTGAGATGGGAATGGGCAAATTGACCCTCTATTTGCCGCGTTATGTTGGAACCAGAATTAAAGTGGAGAAGTCTTTCTTATCTTCATTCTCAATTGATGAATGTTACAAAAAATCGAATTATTATTATAATGACAAATGGGAAAAAACGCCTTATCAACTGGATATTGAGGTAAATACGGGGGTAGGGAAAGTTGAAGTTATATGGGAAGATAATTAAGGATCATCTTGTGTAAAGTTCAATTATTGGTAAAAGATGGTTCACACTAAAAAGCCCGGATTGTTCGATCTGGGCTTTTTAGTGTTAATATTTTGAGTTCAATATAAGAGAAATAAATAAAAAAGTCAGACTTCGATTGAGCTCAGTCTGACTTTTTTGAGACTATTTTTTAAACTCTCATGGTAAGCCCATGTCCACCTATCCGGCGTCCAGGCGGGCCTGTCGAACCATGCCCCTTAAGATAAAATTATCTTATATCAGAACTCACGTTATTTAATTTTTATTATGAACAACCGCTGGTTGTACCGCATTCTAAGCATTTATAGCAGCTTCCATTACGTACCATAATGCTTCCACACTCGGGACAATTCGGTGCGTCAGCTTGTGTCTCAAATACATATTGCTCCTGCCGCTCAATAGTGGTTTTTTTCTGGACAGATGCCTTATCAATTGGCGGTTTGACGTCTGAGTCTATCGGAGGAGGAACGGCATTTTCGTTTTCTCTCTGGTTAATCAAATTATTTTCTTGAATAAACTCTTCGCTAATATATTTGCGTTGTTCTTCTTTCGATAAGAATTTCATTGCCAACCACCGGAATATGTAATCGGTGACTGATTTGGCAATGGGAATATTTGGATTATTGGTAAAACCAGATGGTTCAAAGCGAGTATGGGTGAATTTTTTGCAGAGAACTTCCAATGGGACTCCGTATTGAAGGGCTAGTGAGATTGCTGTTGCAAATGAATCCATCAAACCAGAAACAACTGAACCTTCTTTGGCCATGACAATGAATATTTCGCCGGGAGATCCATCTTCATACATACCAACGGTAATATATCCCTCATGACCACCGATCGAGAATTTATGGGTGATAGCTTTTCGTTCATCTGGCAATCGTCGGCGATAAGGTCGGCCATATTCCTTGACAGTTTCCTTAATGGCAGTTGACAAAGGTTGGGTTCGTTTGCTATTATCGCGATAAATAGCTATGGCTTTAACTCCCATTTTCCAGGCGCTCATGTAAATATCCATTATCTCTTCTACGGTGATATTTTCCGGTACATTAACAGTTTTAGATATGGCGCCTGAAATGAAAGGCTGAACGGCTGCCAGCATTTTCACATGTCCCATATAATGGATAGATCTTTGCCCGTTTTTGGGTTTAAAAGCACAATCAAAAATAGATAGATGCTCTTCTTTTAAACCTGGCGCTCCTTCGATGGTGTCGTTTTCGTCGATATAGTTAATAATATTTTTAATGGTTGTTTCAGGATACTTTAGTTTTTTTAGAGCTTTTTCAACTGTTTGATTGACAATTTTCAGAAGGCCACCACCCACTAATTTTTTATATTTCACCAGAGCAATATCCGGTTCTACACCGGTGGTGTCGCAGTCCATCATGAAGGCAATGGTTCCGGTAGGAGCCAGTACGGTAACTTGCGCATTGCGGTAACCATGTTTTTTACCATTCTGGTAAGCTTCATCCCATACCTGGCAGGAGGCCTTAAATAATTCCTCTGGAAGATTTGTTTTATCTAAATTGTAGGCTGCAGTTCGATGTTTTTGGATTACCCGAAGCATGGGTTCACGGTTTTTATAAAATTCCTCGAAAGGACCCATTACTTCTGCCAATTCGCTGGATGTTAAATAGGCCTGACCACACATGATGGAGGTAATCGCTGCAGCGTAAGTGCGTCCTTCATCACTATCGTATGGCAATCCTCGCGACATTAACAAGGCGCCCAGATTGGCGTATCCCAGACCAAGCGTTCTGAAAAGGTGCGAATTTTGGGCAATTTCTTCACGTGGATAGCTGGAATTGTCCACGATAATTTCCATAGCCGTGATCAAAACCCGCGTAGCTTTACGGAATGCTTCAATATCGAATTCGTCATCTTCATTAAGGAATTTCATTAAATTTAAAGAAGCCAGATTGCAAGCAGTATTGTCGATAAACATATATTCAGAGCAGGGATTGGAGGCATTTATCCGAGCCGAGTTAGGACAGGTATGCCAATCATTTATAGTCGTATCGAACTGCATTCCAGGATCGCCACAGATGTAAGTGCCTTCAGCAATTTGTCTTAGAAGTTCTCTGGCGCGATAACGATTAGAAGGTTTTCCAGTCAATACTTCACGAGTTACCCATTCACGATCCTCTTCCACTGCGCGCATGAACTCATCAGTAGCCCGAACGCTGTGATTGGCATTTTGGAAAAATACTGAGCCGTAAGCTTCACCATTAATTGAGCCATCGTAACCAGCATCGATGAGTGCCCAGGCTTTTTTCTCTTCATTTGCCTTGCAGGTAATAAATTCCATAATATCAGGATGATCTACATTCAAAATAACCATTTTGGCAGCACGACGAGTTTTCCCTCCAGATTTAATTACTCCGGCGAAGGCATCAAATCCTTTCATAAAAGATACTGGTCCCGAAGCATAACCGCCGCCTGAAATGCGCTCTTTGGATGAACGCAGCGTGGAAAGGTTTGTTCCTGTTCCGGAACCATATTTGAACAGCATCCCTTCAATTTTCGCCAGTTCCAGGATGCTGGCCATATTGTCTTCTACAGAATTGATAAAACAAGCTGAACATTGCGGTTTTTCTTCAATCCCCACGTTGAACCATACCGGGCTATTAAAAGCAGCATATTGGTTTACTAAAAGGTAAGTTAATTCTGAATAGAAAACTTCGGCATCTTTTTCACTAGCAAAGTAACCATCTTTTTTTCCCCATTCGGTTATGGTTCTTGAAACCCGATCAATAAGCTGACGAACACTCCTTTCTCTATTCTCTGTCCCTAGCTGGCCGTGAAAATATTTGCTAACTACAACATTGGTAGCTAATTGACTCCAGAATTCTGGTACTTCCACGTCGCTTTGCTTGAAAACAATCTCGCCTTTTTCATTAGTGATCATCGCTTCTCGAATCTCCCATTCGAACTCATCAAAGGGATGAATATCTGGCTTGGAGAAAAAATGCTCGAATCTCATCTTTCTGGAAGTTCTCCTAGAAGATTTTTTATCTGACTTTACCTGATCTAAGTTAGCCGATCCTTTCTCCTCCTTAAGCGGAAAGAGCAAATCGTCTTTAAAATCGGGCTGCGTGGGGCTCTTTTTCTTTGACATTAGAATCCTCCTCCATGAATACTATGTAAAAATAAGGTTGGCTTTTGAGAATTAATTTATCCTCAATAAAAACATGTGGTTAAAAATAAGACCAATTTTTAACTCAAGCCTAAAATAAGCTAAATACCTGAAGATGTCAACGACAAATTAAGAGAATTTTTTCATTATGATCAGGATCAATTTTAACCTCACTGGAAGAGCGTTTTTGCTGCTGTTCTACCGTCATCAGTCTGACATGCCAATACTGAAAAATGGATCGATCCAGTGAAAGCTTTCAGGTATATGAGTGGGAAAATCCATATGTAATTACTGAATAGATTAAAGAGTCATTTCAAAAAACCAGCATTCGGTGTTGCCTGATGGAATCCTTCGATTATGGCCAGATCGGTTAAGATTAAAGTTGATGGTTTCAGTCTGTCGGGATAAATAGAATCGAACCATGACGTATTTTTAAAGATTTAAGCCGTCTGGGAATCAATTTAAGAAGACCTAAATTCTTCTAATAGATTCTCAATTTTTTGTTTTAGAGGAGAACCCAAATTGCTGATCTGAAGTAAATTTTTTGTTAATAAAATGTAATCGTCTATCAAATCTTCGTGGTTTGCTTTCAGAAATTGGAGATGAAATCGGATAGTCTCAATATCCCCCCTTTTAACTGGACCCGTAAGACCCTCAGTTGTTCCTTTTTGGGTAACTTGCATGATTGATGAAAAGAGTAACGGATTCAACATGGAGAAAGCCTCTTTTTCTCTGGATAAAGCTTTCTTGATAATAGTCTGTGCCATCTCTGCCAGAGCTACATAAAAATTTGCATAAAAAACACTAGCGATGTGGATGGCTCGTTTTTGTTGATGATTAACACGGAAGCATGGGTTTTGAGTAAAATTAAAAATTGTTTGAAATATCTGGAAAGCTTCATCGTCACCCTCTATGCTAAACCAAACTTTATTCAGACCAGAGTTCTCTCGAGGATCTGGAGCAAATGAATAAATGGGATGAACACTGGCAATCGCTGCTCCAAGGTTTTTTAATGGTGATAAAATCTCTGAGGAAAGCGCTCCAGAGGTATGGATAACAATCTTCTTTTTCCAGTTTACATCAGTGAAATTTTTAAGTTGGTTAACAAGTTCTTTAATTTGATCATCCTGGACCGAGATGACAATAATTTGAGCGAGTGACAATTTTCTAGAATGAATATCTCTATCTATAAAACGCCATTCTAATGTCCTTCGTAAAAAAAGAGATCGATCAGTATTTGATTCAACCAACGAGACAACTTTGAATTTATTATTCAAAAAATACTGAACCATGGTTGCTCCCAGACGGCCAGCGCCTATAAAGAGAAATGATGGTCGTTCACTCCCTACAATCATAATTCCTCCAACTTGTTTGGTAAATTTGATATAGTTCCGATGGTAAAAAACTTATCTAAAATTCCGGCTTTTTTAACAATTTATCTTTAGGGAAATAGCGATTGTAAATGATATCAGAAAATTCCAGAGCTTCTTTCGAATAAGGATTAACTGATGATTGGTAAAACATTTCATCAATAGCTCCAGATGCTTGTTTCCAGGTAGGAATAGAGTTTAAAAAATCAATAAATTCATAATAACGCTTTTCGTTCTTGTTGAAAATTTTTTTGATAAATTTCTTACTTTGTTTCTTGCTAATTAAAGAGTAGAGGTCTGCCAAAGTATCACCTTTAATTTTTTCAGCAACCAATTCAGCTAATTGCTCTGCAGCAGGAATAGTTGATTGGGGAGCAGCTTCTTCCTCTTCTTCTACTCCTTCTTCAAGTTCTGTTTCAACTTGCATTTCGGGAGGTATCTCCACCTCTGCTTCTACGGTAATTTTTTCCACCTGAACCTCAGGTTTGGCACTTTCGATATCAGCGATCTTCTCAATCGAAATTTCTTCTTTTTCTCTGGCGATACTCCTCTCTCGTTTTGTCTTACCAGAACGGAGTAAGTCCTCTAATTCAAAAATCGATAACTCTCGAGTTCCATCTTTTTCTTCAGCTTCAACTAGCTTTAAATAATCCATTAGTTCTCTATCTTTAAATGCCTTAATTAAAATATCAACCGGTAAATTTTCCGATGGGGCTCGACCTTCATTAAGAAAATCGAGAATAACTTTACATGTTTTTAGTGTATTTCCAAGAGGATCTTTGCAATAAACTTGGTGGTCAATTTCACGAATCAACTCTTCAAATTGATTTTGAGAAATCTCTCGGAGGTATTTCAGGTTAAAATAATCAGTGAGTGCGTCCTTATAATACTGAAATTTATCAAAATATTTCAACATATCATAAATGTCCATAGTAGTAATAACAAAACTATCTTTAAACAGAAATTGTGTTAATGTTTGATGAGGACGAATCAGGTAGTTTGCTTCAAGTTTAATAGCACGTTCTAACAATTGGTTAAATTTATTTATATGAAAGGTAGCGGTTTGTTTTAAAATATCGAAGATTTTGTCGATTAAAACTCTTATTTCCGGGAGATCATAATTGAAACGCTCGTTCGATGTAAATTTATCCGCTTCTTCTCGGAGCCAGAGCTCAACTTCCTGGTCAAAGAAATGTTTCACAGATGAAGGTATATTTCGCGATAATATATAATTTAAAGGAATATTGTACATGTTTTGTATTAAAACTTCTTTTTTTATCTTTTCTATAATATTGTGAATGATTTCGTCTAACATGGCAAAATTCTCCTTTTTACTTTGTGTTAATTATAAGAAGTTAAGCAAATATTTGCAACTGCTTTTGAGCCGAAAACAACCCGATAAAATTTCATCTAAATATAAATTTGTTATATTTTGTGAAATCGTTGTGATTCGTTCATACCGTAGTAAAACAACAGTTAACAAGACACTAGAATTGACTAACGCTCTACTCTAGCAGATAAATTTTGTCGTTCCATAAATAATCAGAATATTTATTAATACAATATTTAAATTGGTTGGTAAGAAAGTTATGTAATCCGGGATTGCCTATCAGAAATTTAAATTCAGTGTAACTGACTTACTACTTCAATTTCGAAAACATTTTGAACAAAAAAAAGTGTAATGTAAGTCAGAATTCCTGCTACAATAGGCGTAATCACCCAGCCTAAGGCAATCTTACCTAATATATTAGAGTTAATATTTTTAGATTCCTTAACAAAACCGACTCCAAGGATGGCACCGATTAATGCCTGTGAACTTGAAATAGGTACCAGTGGGATAGAAGGCAAATTTAGAATAGAAAGAAAATATGATAAATTTTCTGATGCAAAAAGAAAAAGAACAATAGATTCAGCCAAAACCACGATAAGGGCCAAAATCGGTGTGAGTTTAAATAATTGGTTACCAACTGTAGTCATTACTCGGTAAGAGTAGGTGTAAATACCTAAACTTATCGCCAACGCACCGATAAAAAAAGTTGTTGTTTTCCTGAAACGGTAAAAAGCCCGGGAGGGTGAATATCATTAAACGGTACAGCAGAAACAAAAACACCCATCACATTAGCAATATTATTGGCTCCCAGGCTATAAGCCCCAAAAGCTCCGACTAATATTAGCCCACTACAAGTCCACATGTCTAATTCAAGTAAATGGATTCTAGAGTTATCGATAAAGAGTTTAAAGATTTTAAAAAGGACTATAGCCACAATAGCAGCCAAAATTGGACTGGTAATCCATGCCAGGACGATATTTATCAATGAGGTATAGTTAGTGGGCGAACTGGTAAAAAAGTTCCAACCGATAATACCTCCTACAATGGCTTGCGAGGTACTCACTGGCAATTCCCACCGTGTCATCCAGGCAACGGTATCTCCTGCACAGAGAGCTACAGTAAACGAACCACCCATGGCATTTACTGCACCCAATTGTTCCAGGGTCCGGGTGGTTCCTGCCCTACTAAAAACTGCACCAAGAATGACAAATATGCTAACTACTGTTGCAGCAAATTTAAATTTGATCATCCGTGTACCAACTGCTGTTCCAAACACATTGGCAGTATCATTAGCACCTAATGACCATCCCAGGAACAATCTGCTTATGAGAAAAAACCAGATCATTATTTCTATCTCCACTATTAAACATACCGTTTAATAGTAGCAATTGCCAACCGATCACACACATCCTCGGCCTGGTCTGCAATTATCTCAATATGGTGAATAAAATAACCCAATTGGAGTTTATAACTATGGGGAATATCCTTCCTAAATATCATTCTTTTAATTTTTTCCGCTATTTTATCAGATTCTTTTTCATAATAAATAACTTTATTGATGTGATCTCTAACGGCGTATAATTCTCTAAAATAAGCCCGGTTAGCCTGAATCATAAATTCAACAGCCTTTACTGAAGCACTGCTTAAATCTTTAAAAAGTATATGCAAATCCTTTGGAATTTCTGGAATTTCGATCGAGAATTGCAATAATGTTTCATCCAAACGATTAAGTACTTTGTCACTGCTTTCAAGAGTACCCAGGACATCTCCCCGGGCTTCTGGAATCAAAGTATACGCATACAATTTGCTTTCAACTTCTCGGCGCAAGTGGTCTGCTCTACTCTCAATGGCTCGCAAATCCTTTAATCGTTGCTCAAATTCATCCATTCGATTTTCAAGGTAATACTTTATACCCTTCTCAAAAAGAAGAGAACCTCTTATAACCAAATCAAGATAGTCGTCAATCTGTGACTCCAATCCTCTGGTTTTTTGAATAAAACGTTCATAACCTACTTTTCACAATTCTATTTATTTTGATTTAAATTAGAATCTTCACCGGTTTAGTGTTGTAGCACTTTAAATTTAAAATTCCCTTCGTGAATTTTGAATAGTGGAATACGCTTATCTGATTCAAATTAAAAATTTTTTCTTACTCCTTACCCATTACTGAAAATTTACTAAATTTTAAATAACAAAGATTTCTTTTCTAGATTGAAATATTTACAGAAGCACCTCAAGCGAAGCGAAAAGGCAATTTTTATTCTTATTATTGCCTTACCAGATTGTATATGGGTGCTTCACCAGATTAGAATTGAAATACTTTGGATCGCCAGTGACCTCTTCGCCTATCCAATCCGGAATTTCTATTGACTCATCTGGATGAGAAAGTTCTACCTCTGCCAAGATCAATCCCTTATTAACACCTTCAAATTCATCAATTTCCCAATAATGTCCCCGATAACAAACTGTGTATCGTTTTTTTTCAATGATAGGCTGTTCGCATAATTTTTCAAGAATTTCAACAGCTTCAGTATATGGAATCTCGTACTCATATTCCAATCGAGTGGCTAGATGCGTCAATCCTTTGATGGTTAAATAGCCTTTCTCTCCAACAATGCGAACTCGAACAATACGATCCTTTTGAGTGGACAGGTAACCCTGACGATAATGGATAGGTTCTGCCAAATTACGCCAGGCATCACCGGAAACTAAAAATTTTCTCTCAATTTCTTGTGCCATTGTTGATAGTTTTTAATTATATTAGGTTCCACTTTAAAAAGTTTGAATTTTTTATAAATCGAATTGTTTTTAAATCAAGTTCTCATAATTAATAAACTTTATTACAATATTTAAAAAATTATCCTATACTTTTATTCAAAAAAATATTTCACCAATAGAGTAAATATTTATAATAAACTTTTTAAGTAAATTCAAATATATAAAAAATATGTTTTATTTACTTATGTAAAATATTTATAATTGTAAAGCTTAAATATTCGCTTTACCAGGATTTATTCATAAAAATACATTTAACAATGATTTAGTAAATTGTTTTACAGAAAGAAACCATTTATTTTGCTGATTTTTATTTTGAATTTAAAATCATAATTTTTACCAAAAATAAATAAAGTAACAGTTTCACATGACAATGACTATCATTAGCGCACAACAACCGTTTTTTCTTCCTAATTTTTATTTCTTTCAGAAAATTTTTCAGAGTGATGTATTTTTAATAGCGGATCATTTGCGGTTCAGGAAACAATCACCTATTGTCCGAGCCTTATTATCAAAGAAGGCAAAAACAAAATATTTGACGGTTCCCATCATACATTCTGCAAATCCTCACCCTCATCTACCAGAAGTTCAAATATATCCAGAACAAAATTGGAAGAGAAAACATCTAAAAACTTTATTATCGCTTTATAGTAAAGAACCCTATTTCGAATATTATTTTCCATTCTTGAAGACAATATATGAAAGGGATTATAAGTATCTTTTACCTTTTTTGCAAGACCTGCTACAGATGCACTTTCATATTTTTTCTCCGAAAACAATTATTCATTCTGCTTTAAAATTAGATATTACTGATGATGAAAAATTTATTCAATGGATAAAGAAATACGAAAATCCAATTCTTTTAATTCACAAAAATGAATATTCATATTATTCAAAACATTTCCCTGACTTATCTGTTAAAAAAATAAATCAGGTGGATATTCGGTTACCTGAAGAATTTTATCCAGAAATGCCCTTTATTATACTTCTTTTCAAAAAAGGTCCAGAGATACATAATTATATTAAAAACGAAAAAATAGAGTTATAATATAAATTTAATTAATTGCATTAATTTAAAATGAAAATTAAATTTATAATTTAATTTTTTCTTATTAGGAGGAGTTATTATTATATGAAAATCAAAGCTATACAAATTCGTAAAGGTAATATAATTAAGTACAATAACGAGCTTTACAGAGTTACAGAGTCTGTTCATGTTACTCCAGGGAAAGGACAGGCTCTAATGCAGGTCAAGATGAAACGCCTTTCTGACGGCGTTAGGGCTGATAATCGTTTTCGCCCTGATGAATATGTAGAAAAGGCAGAAATGCGAACCCGCGAACATCAGTTTTTATATCAAGATGGCGACCTGTATTATTTCATGGATATGGAGACTTACGAGCAGATTACATTAACATCGGAAATGTTAGGAGACGATGTTTATTATCTGCTGCCTGAGACTATTGTCCAAATTCTTTTTCATGACAATCAACCTGTGGGTTTGGAGTTACCCGGCGTGGTGGAACTAAAAGTTGTGGAGACTCAACCAAATTTGAAGACAGCAACTATCAGCAGTTCCTATAAACCAGCGAAATTAGAAACTGGTTTGACCACTCAGATTCCCCCTTTTGTAGAAGTTGGTGATGTAATACGAATTGATACTTCCACGGGGAAATATATTGAGCGCGTTAAATAATAGTAAATTTTTTAAATTTTTTTAGATTTAAATAAAAAAACAAGACTATCTTTATACTTGATAAAATGAATAAATTTTATTATTTTTAAAAATGTTTAATAAAATTTAGGAGGTAGGATGAGGTCCATGAAATTTGTCTCCGGAATTATATTGATTCTTGTTTTTGTCTGTGCCTTAATGGCACAAGAAGATCCTAAAATTGAAGCTCAAAAGCTTTACAATGAAGCTTTAAGCTTGATCAAGAGGCAGCAAACGACACAGGCTATAGAGAAACTTAATCAAGCAATTGCAAAGGATCCAGATTTGGCATTGGCTTATTACCTATTGGGAATTGCTTATAACCGGACAGGAGATGTAGCAAAAGCGGAAGAAATGTATAAAAAAGCAATTGAAAAAGATGATAAAATGATCAAGGCATACAATGCTCTTGGATTAATTTATGTTCGGAAAAAGCAATATCCTGATGCTTTAAATACCTTTAAAGCAGCTTTGGGAATCGATACAACCGATGCAAAGGCTTATTTTAATGTTGGTTATGTTTATTTACAGCAAAAAGATTATAAAAATGCTATTAAATATTACCAGAAAGCAGTAGAAATTAAAGAAGATTATTCAAAAGCCTGGTTAAATTTGGGTGTTGCTCTTGCCCAGGAAAGCAAATATCAGGAAGCAGTAAATGCCTTTCAAAATGCTTTAAAATATGAGAAGAAGAGGACCGAGAAAGGCAATATCTATTTACGGCTGGGTGATGCGTTGTCTAAATTAGGAAAAGATAGTGAAGCCATTACCGCATATACAAATTGTATCAAATTTGCGACAAAGAGCACGATAAAAGCTGCTGCTAATTTCGGTCTGGGTGAAATTTATAAAAAGCAAGGTAATAAACAAAAAGCCATGGTACATTATCAGGCGGCGTCCCGTGACCGAGCCTGGAAACAACCGGCATTATATGAAATAGAAAATTTAAAAAGACAATAAAAATAAATTATATTAAAACCAAATTAGAAAGGGGGTTAAGAGCTGAATGATTCATGTGAAGGTTCGTGAGAATGAGCCGTTTGAGAAAGCGCTGAAACGCTTTACTAAGTCTTGCGAGAAATCGGGTCTGATGTCGGAAATCAAAAAACATCAGCATTTTGAGAAGCCAAGCGAGCGACGTAAACGCAAAGAGAATGCGGCTCGCCGGAAAATACGTAAAATGATGATGGAACAACAACAAAAGTAATTCAAACTTTGCAGGAAAAAACCATGACGATTCAAGAGCGGTTACTAGAAGATATGAAAACCGCCATGAAGGCCAGCAATAAAGTGCGTTTGGAAACAATTCGTGGGCTCAGGGCACAATTGAAAAATCGGGAAATCGATTTAGGAAGACCCCTGACTGAAGATGATGTTATTCAAGTTTTGATGAACGCTGCCAAAAAACGTAAAGAATCTATCGAACAGTTTCTTGCTGTAAACCGCCATGATCGAGCTGAGATAGAAAAAAAGGAACTGGAAATTATTCAGGAATATTTGCCTGAACAAATGAGTGAAGCAGAAATTGCTAATCTGGCTGATGAAATCATCAAAACCGTTAAAGCACAGTCTATGAAAGACATGGGTAAGGTGATGGGACAAATTATGCCGAAAGTAAAAGGGCGGGCAGACGGTAGACTAGTTCAGCAAATTGTTACGAAAAAATTATCGTCTTTGTAAGTGCAAGAGATTTTCCTTACTACATTTCAATGATAAATATACAATTTGTTTTGTTTTACCTTGTGGGGCTTCTAAAGCCCCATTATTTTATTAAGGACTAAAAATCCAAGTATTTTAAAGAATGAATTCACTGGATATCATTTTTGCAGTTTTTCTGGCAATTTTTGTTTTTATAGGAATTCTTCGAGGTTTTTTTCGCGAAGTCCTCGGATTGGTGGGTGTAATTGGTGGCATCATACTTGGATTTGTAGGATTCGAACCTTTTGCTTCTTTGCTAAATCGTTATTTGCCCGATATACCATCTTTTGTCTGGCCTTTTTTATGTTTCATATTAATTTTCATCGCTGTTTATCTTGGTTGTCGCCTCCTTGCCCATATTTTAAGTCGTATTAGCGAAAAGATATATTTGGGATGGCTTAATCGGTTACTTGGTGGGCTGGTTGGTGGTTTCAAAGGCGCTCTTTTCATTAGCGTTGTCTTACTATTGATTGGTTTTTTACCCGTTCAGGGAGCTTTAATTCACGTTAAAAACCAAAGCAAATTGTATGGACCATTGCAAAATTTACTGTCTGATATATATGACATTGCTATTCATTTTTCTTCCTCATCTAATGATTTCGAGAAGATTTTGAAAGAAAAAATCCAAAAGGGAAAAATTAAGACATCTGCAGAAATGTTGAAATATTTGTTTAAGGAGAAATCTGAAACGATCCATGGAAATCAATGAAAATATCACACAATTAGAACTCACCACACTTTTCGATAAACTTCGCGAATTTATTATTTCTCCTTACGGAAATAAACCTTTCGAAGAACTTCAATTATTACACGATGCAAATGAGGTTCGAGCCAGACTCAATGAAGTCAGCGAAATGCAGGATCTCATCATCAGTGGATATCACGTTCCATTAAGCGAATTGGAAGATATTCGCCCACTTTTGAATCAGTTAGCCCCGGAAGATTCCTTTCTGGAAGCACTGCAATTAAACCAGGTGAAGGCCAATTTAGAGGCGTTTTACGAAATCCATCGATTCATTATCAACCATCAGGAATCCTGTAAAACGCTGACTCTTTATGCCCGTAGAATTCATGCACATCGTGCCATTATCAGAGAAATTGAAAGAGTGATTGATATTCGCGGAGAAATTAAAGATGACGCCAGTCCTGAATTGCGTCGAATTCGATCTGAAATTCGCCGACTGGAAAATGAACAAAAAGGTATGCTTAATCGGATTTTGAAGCGGTACAAAGAATTTTCCCAGGACGACATTATTACTTTACGAGATGGCCGTATGGTATTGGGCATCCAGCAACAATATGTGAACCGGATAAATGGTATCGTACATGGCACTTCTGGGAGTGGCGCCACCGTATTCATTGAACCAATGGAAACCCTCCGCATTAGTAATCAAATTCAAAACTTGAAAATAGAAGAACGTAAAGAGATTATCCGCATTTTACAATTTCTTTCCGGACTGATCCGAGAAGTTCGGGAAGATATTTTGTACGGGATTGAAAATTATGGTTGGTTGGATTTTATTCATGCTAAAGCGCGTTTATCGATAGCCCTTCAAGCAGTTGCTCCTAAAGTCGTAGAGGAACCCCGTATTCGGTTAAAAAATGCCCGTCATCCGCTATTGCTTTTGAAAATGGGACATCAAAATGTGGTGCCTTGTGATCTTACGCTGGGAGAAGATTATTACACCCTTGTAATCACCGGGCCCAATGCTGGTGGGAAGACTGTTACCCTCAAAACAGTAGGGCTTCTTTTATTGATGACCCAGTTCGGAATACCCATACCGGCAGATCCAGATAGTGAAATCCCATTAATGGATAATCTCCTGGTAGATATTGGGGATAGACAAAATCTTGAACAGGATTTAAGTACTTTTTCGGCACACATTTTACGTTTACAGGAAATTTTTACTCAGGCTAATAGTCATACTCTGGTGTTAGTGGATGAAATAGGTAGTGGAACCGATCCAAGAGAAGGAGCAGCTCTAGCAATTTCTTTCCTGCAGGAATTAACAGAACGGAAGGCACTTACTATTGCCACTACCCATCATGGAGAGCTCAAAGCTTTTGCTTATGCTACTGAAGGTGTAGAAAATGCTTCCATGGCCTTTAATCTTGACACGTTACAACCTACTTATCAACTCCAGATTGGTATTCCCGGCAGTAGTTATGCCTTTGAAATTGCCAGACGGTACGGACTTTCTGAATTAGTCTTAAAACGCGCTGAAGATATTCTAGGTGCCGACAGAGGACAATTAGAAAACTTGATCTTAAAATTAAACCATTGGATTCAAGAAGTTGAAAAAGAAAGGCGCGAATTAAATGTTAAGCTCAGTGAAGTTGAAGGATTAAAGATATTATACAAGAACCAGGTAGAAAAACTGAGAAAAGAAAAAACCGAGTTGCTTCGTCAGGCTGCAGAAGAAGCTCGACAATTGGTGGAAGAAGCGCGAACCCGTATCGAAAATGTGGTCAAAGAATTACGTAAACATCAAGCAAATAAGGAGAAAATTAAAGAAGCCCATAAAGTGGTTGGTGAATTAAAAAAATCTATTGAAGAAATTTTGAAAGAAACTTCTGAAAAAAAGAAAAGTTCTGATCGCTTGCATAAAGGAGATATAGTATGGATTGAACATTTACGTGAGGAGGGAGAACTGCTCAGCGAACCGGATGAAAACGCTCAGGTGTGGGTATTGATTGGCAGTATTAAAATGAAGTTGGAGGCCTCTCATTTAAGAAAATTGAATAAACAACAGACCACTTCGTCTCATGTATTCAAAAAAGAAAGTGATAGGTTATGTGATCTTAAAGGTGGTGTTTTACCTGAGTTAGACTTGCGTGGATTGGATTCCTTCGAAGCAATTCAGACTACAGACCGGTACTTAGACAGGGCGCTTGAGGAAGGATGGGAAGAAGTAAGAATAATCCATGGTAAAGGTACAGGTGTTTTGCGACGAACAATTAACCAATTTCTCAGCAAAGACAAACGGGTTGAAGAAAAACGACTGGGTAAATGGGGCGAAGGCGACACGGGTGTCACTATTGTGAAATTGAAAAAATAAGAAAAAGATTAGAGAATATTTTTGCTTTGTTCAAATACTATAATATATTTATTTAAATATTACTATCTTTAAACTTTCTTGCAAAAGACATTTCCTTTCCTTATCATTTTTAACAGAGTCAAAAACTAAAGGTGAATCTATGCCATTAGAAAAACTCAATAAGACTTTAATTGAAGATGTAAGAATTTTAAAAGAGGAAGGGCGGGCGAAGGCGCCTGAAAGAATCATTGTAGACTATATTCCGCCACGGGATGGTAAAGGCCCGCGTTATAAACTCAAAGGTGTCCTCCAGGAATTCATTCGCATGAATTCTAACAGTTATCTATCGCTTTCAAATCATCCGGAATTAATTGATGCAGCGGATGTAGCCACCAAAAAGTTTGGCGTAGGACCCGGCGCAGTCCGTTTTATCGATGGGACTTTTGAATACCATGTTGCATTAGAAGAACGTATTGCTCGTTTCGTTAACAAACCAGCAGCTAAAATTTTTAATTCCGCTTATACTTCCAACTGCGGTTTAGCTTTTGCTATATCCAATAAAAAGACTTATTGGATCGGTGACGAATTGAACCACAATAGTATCATCCGCGCCATGCGGATTGCGGGCGTGCCACGTGAGAACAAGGCCATTTATGCTCACAACAACATGGATGAGCTAAAGAAATGTCTGGACAACGTTCCTGAAGAGATGGAGCGAGTGATAATCATTTTTGATGGAATTTTCAGCATGCGTGGCGATTACGCTCCTATCGATCAAATCGTGAAAATTGCCTCACTGTATCATGAAAAATTTAAGGATGGTGTGATTACTGTGGTAGATGATTCACACGGTATTGGTGCCTATGGCAAAACGGGACGGGGTACCGCTGAATTTACGGGAGCCGAACCGGACATTATTGTAGGAACATTTGGAAAAGCTTTTGGTGTTAACGGAGGATTTATTGCAGCCAGTTCCGAAGTGATTGAAGCTATTCGTCAGAAAGCCGACACTTACATCTACACCAATCCGCTTAGTGTAGCCGACTGCGCCGCGGCCATCAAAGCGATTGATATAGCTGATAGCGAGGAGGGTATGAAGCGTTTAGACCATTTACATGCTCGAATCAAACAATTCCGGGAAGGTGTTGAGACACTGGGATTTGAAACAATTCCCGGCCCCCATCCGGTGGTGCCATTGCTCATCAGAGATACTCATAAGACACACCAGTTGGTTAATTATTTATTTGAAAAAGGTGTCCTGGTGGTTGGATTGACTTTCCCGGTGGTTCCTCGGGGAGATGAGACCATCCGTTTCCAGATTAATGCTGCACACACCAATGCCGATGTAGATTATGTCCTGCAAGTATTGAAAAAATTTCAGCAGAAAAACTAAATTTATTTGGGTGCTCATCAGAATTTTTTCTCTGATGAGCGCCTTTCATTAGCAATTTTGACTTGCAAAATATTACCTTCCGGGAGATAACTTCTGGATAAAAAATGTTTTGAGAGAATCCTTTTATTCGAGTATTTAATGTTCAATACGCTTTTTTCCTGGAAATCGATAAATCAGGATTCAGAAAGAAAATCGAAACTTTGTCTCACAGGTAGCTTGGTTTTTCCATGTATGGAATGGGATCTTCAATTCCAGCCATTTGAAAACCTCTCAGGCGAAGTGCGCAGCTATCGCACCGCCCGCAGGCCTGGTCTTCCCGTTGATAGCATGACCAGGTCAGATGAAATGGCGCCTGAAGTTCAACGCCTTTTTGAACAATTTCCCATTTTTTTAGATGAATCAATGGTGTTTCAATAAAGATTTCGGTGGTAGGTTTGGTGCCCTGAGCAATGACTCGATTAAACGCCTGAAAAAAAGTTTCCCGGCAATCAGGATACCCTGAGGAATCCTCCTCTACTGCGCCAATAAAAATCTTTTTAGCATTTATAACTTCTGCCCAGCTTGCAGCAATGGAAAGTAAATGGGCATTACGAAAGGGAACATAAGAAGTTGGGATTTCTTTTGAATTGAGATCAGCTTGAGAAACAGGAATGTTTTCATCGGTTAAAGACGATCCACCAATCATTCGCAAATAGGCTATTGACGTTATCAAACGGCGCTCTTCTGGTACCTTGTAAAAGTCGGCAATATCTTTAAATGCCTGCAATTCTCTCTTCTCGGTGCGTTGTCCATAATTCACATGAAGCAGTGCCAATTCGTGGGTTTGTGCAGCAATTGCCGCTGTAACACAACTGTCTAATCCTCCGCTCACTAAAACAACGGCCAGTTCTTTTTTATTCCTACCAATCATCATTTTTATTACGTTGTTTTTATTTAAATTCTTCTGTTACTTCAGCATATTCTTTTTCGGTCTCATAAACCCTCACGGTAACGGCTGTAAGATTTTTATGTGATTTTAATTTTTCTGAAAGTAGTTTTATAAAATAAAGAGCGATATTTTCAGCAGTCGAATAAAAATCTACATAGACAACTTTAAAATCAGTATTTTTAAAAAATGTTTTCAACAGATCATCATCTTGCGAACACATAAAACTGTGATCCAGTTTATTGATGGCGGGCTGAACTATATCTCGGATTTCAAAGAAATCCAGAACTATACCATCATTTTCCGCAGGGACTCCTTCTATTTCCACGATAAGCTTGTAAGAGTGACCGTGTAAATTCCGACATCCGCTCTGATGGTAAGGCAATCGATGACCCATTTCCCATCGAAAAGTTTGTGCCACCTTTACAGTATTTTTCTTCATTTAAATACGTCCCTTTTCTATTTTTCCCAAATTAAACTCCCCGTGTTTCCGGTAACCAGATTAATTTTTGTAGCTGTAATTGGAACCTGATATTGGGAATTTGCTGCTGTAATTTGTCAGTCAATATCCAATTAACAATTTCCACTGGTTCGATGGCCTCAAAAACCGGTGAAAACAAAATATTGTTGACTTTTTCATGTAACTTGTTCTTCAAAATCAGTGCTTTGCTCCAATCATAATCTTCCCGAGTGCCAATGACAAATTTTACTTCATCGTGGGGCAGGAGAAAATTCATGTTTTCGTACAAATTTTTGTTTGACATGCCGCTGGAAGGACATTTGAAGTCCAGAATTTTAATTACACGTGGATCAACATTTTCTACAGATTTACTCCCACTGGTTTCCAGTAAAACCAGATATCCCTGATCGCATAATCTGCGCATGAGCGGATAAACTCCTGGCTGTAACAACGGTTCACCACCAGTGATTTCAACCGTTTGACAACAGAAATGCTGAATCATCTGATTTACTTCATCAATGGACATGGGTTTGCCTTCGAAAAAAGCATAGCGAGTATCACAATAAGTACACCGTAGGTTACAGTATGTCAAACGAATAAACACGCATGGTTTTCCAGCAAACGAAGATTCTCCCTGAATAGAATAAAAAATTTCATTAACCATCAAGGTGTGTTCATCTATTTTTTGCCTGGGATTTTCATATTTCATTTAAAAATCCAATACTTTTATGCTATAGTATTTTTTTCTATATGAAATTTATTTGAAAAACGGACTGAATTATACAAAACTCCCGAATGGATGGCAATGTGAATTGTTCTATCTTTAAGATTATTTTTCCGTTTTTATAGTTTTCGCATAAGAAAAGTGTATTACCTATTCTTTAATGAAGAAATAAAATAGTCTGCAGAAAAAACCTTGTATTTAAATTATGAAAAAGTACATTATGAACCATTTTTAAATACCTAATAAAATTCGAAATACAATTTTTTCAATATTTCGTATTAAACTTTATTTGCTAATCTCTTTCAACTTTTCCTTTGCCAGTTGGGCTTCTTCCGATTTTGGAAATTTTCGAATGACCTGATCGAGATAATAGCGTGCTTCTAATCGTTTGCCCTGTTTGATCAAACAATAGGCCATTTTCAAAAGCGCTGCTGGAACTTTCCGACCTGCATTATATTTAGTAACCACAATTTTAAATTCCTCAAAGGCAATATGATATTGTGCTTGAGCGTAAAAAGCTTCACCAATCCAATATTGAGCATTCTCAGCCAATGGGTGATCCGGGAAGTTAATTAAAAATTGGCGAAAGCCCTCCAAAGCCAGTTGATAATTGCCGCGGGTCAAATCTTTATAGGCTGTATTGTACAACTCTGCCGCATCTAATTTTGTCTCCGGCAAAACTGAAGAACTAGATGAGTCTTCATTAATAGTGTCTTTCTGGATTACAGGTTTCGGTCGAACAGAGGATCGTAGCATGCTGCGGGAAATTTGTTGTATGTTTTCTTCTATTTTATTATCCAGAAACTGAGATTGTTCTTTCAATGCATTAAGTTCTACCATAAGATCTGCTCGTGTGAGTCGAATCTCTTCCTGCTGTTGTTTTATGGTCTGATTTAATTCCTGAATCATTTTTTTGATTTCCTGGTTTTCCGCTCGCAGTGCATCAACCTGATTTTTAAGATAAAGCGTATCATTCTTGAATTGAACAATCTCTTTGCGAGAAGCACAACCAATTAGAATTACAAACACTAATATTACAAATAAAATTAACTTTAAATAAAATTTTTTCATATTGATTTTCCAGATAATTTTTTTCATTAGATATTTTAATAGATAATTATTTAAAATATCTAATTCAACTTTAATAAAAAAACAACATAGTTTATTTCTCGGTCAAATTAAACCAACTTATTTAAATTTCCCAATAAATTTTAGTCTTCCGAAAACTTTAGATAAAGATAAATTTCAGCCTGATTTCCAGGCTGAAATTTATCTTGTAATAATTACAAATTCAACACGTCGATTTTTAGCCCATGCTTCCTCGTTATGCCGTGGGTCTTTAGGACGCTCCTCGCCATAACTGATGGTTGTTAAACGGTTTGGGTCAATCCCATAATTGACCAGGTAATTTTTCACGGAATTAGCACGGCGTTCACCCAGAGCCAAATTATATTCTATAGTGCCTCGCTCGTCACAATGTCCTTCTATTCGCAACTTTATAGTGGGATTTTCTTTTAAAAGCCGGGCATGATGAGCCAGGATCTCCCGCATATCTGGGCGAATATTATATTTATCGAAATCAAAATAAATTTCCTGAAATACTAGTGGTTCTTTTTTTATTTCTTTTTCGGATATATCGCTTTCCGAGAGTTTCTTGCCTGTCGGTTCTTCAGTTTCAGGTTCTTTCTGGGTGTCTTCTGTTTTCACTTGCTCCATGCTCGGTAAGGTGGATTCAGGTATTTTCGTGGCCTTTTTTTGGCATCCAATAAAAGAAAATTGAACAATAAGTAAGAAAATGCCGAGTAAAATTAAATACTGTTTCATCGAAAGCCTCCTTATCTTTTATCCTTAATCATTTACTAAAAACTATTCTTCAATTTTTATTAAGATATGGTGACCAACAGGGCGACACATTTTGCCCCATTCGGGTTAAACGTCTTACATTACTACCATCCCATTGCATTACATAAATATCCCATTTTCCACCTCGATTTGATGCAAAAGCCAGATGAAATCCGTTTGGAGACCAACAGGGGTCCTCATTGCTACCTGCATTGTAGGTCAAACGGCGAGGATTTTCACCGCTTACCTCTATGGTGTAAATATTAAAACGACCTTCTTCTCGAGAAACGTAAGCAATGAGATCACCTCGTGGAGACCAAGCCGGAGAATCGTTGTAATTTCCCTGAAAGGTTAATCGACGAACATTACTGCCTTCTGAATCCATGATGTATATCTGGGGAGTTCCGCTACGGTCAGAAGTAAAAGCAATTTCTCTACCATTTGGTGACCAAGTTGGAGAAGAGTCAATGGCCGGACTGTTAGTTAATCGGTGTAATTTACCGTTTTTAACCTCCAACACGTAAATTTCTGTGTTCCCGTTCTGAGTCAGAGAAAAAGCAATTTTTTTTCCATCAGGTGACCAGGCTGGAGCAATCTGGAGGCCGGATATTTTAAGCAATCGCTGTAATTTCCCACTGTTCAAATTAAGCATAAACAGATATGGATACTTTTCGACATAACTCATAAAAATTAATCGATTACCGTCAGGAGACCAGGAAGGAGAAAGATTCAATGATTGAGTAAAGGTTAATTTTTGGAAATTGTGTCCATCAAAGTCAATTACTGCAATTTCTTTTATATTATCATTAGAAGTTATAAATGCGATTTTGGTACTTGCAACTCCCTTCTCTCCGGTAAGATAATAAGTTACCTCATCCGCGATGCGATGAGATAACTGACGAAATGATCTTAAGGGTGATGTGAACCTTTTTTTAAAAATGCTCTTGTTTGAGGGAAGTTCAAAAAGTCCAGCATCGAATTTAATTTGGTTTCTGGAAAATTCAACTCGTCCTTCTAATCTGGCTGAAACACCCTTAAATAATACGGAATCTGCTTCTTGCATGGTGAGTTGATATTGTGAAAGATTAATTAATTCTTTTTCAAAGATACGAAAGAATCCCGACAAATCTAAATCGTTGATGAGTACCTCCCGCATGGTTGACGCAAGCTTATTTGGCTGTTCGACAATAAAAGGAGGAACGCTGATTAGAATAGGTTGAAAGCCTTCGGCTTGCACTTTCATATAAACTTCGCGTTGTGTAAAAGCGAGTTTAGTAAAAAGAAAAATAAGCAAAAAAACAAAAAGTGTAATCGAATTGAAATAATATTTTACCATGTTACCTCGAACTCCATGTGAACAGTTAGATATTCTTCAGTAAATTCATCTGGTAAAGGAGGCAGCGGACCAGCAGTTAAAACAGCTCTTCGGGCAGCCTGGTCGAATAAAAATATTCCCGAGGGATTTTCCACAACAACATCTGCGATCCGGCCGTCCCTTAATACTTTAAATCCCACCACTGCACTGATACTTTCTTTTTTAGTATTTGCCTGAAAAGGAGGATCCCAATTTTCTTGCACGCGATAACGAATCAAATTCAGATAATAAGCGAATGGAAATTTTTGTGTCTCTATTTTAATCTGATTGTTTGCCGGAAGATATTCCTCGTTGTCTTTGGTATTATTTTCCGATTGTTTTAAGGGTTGTTTTTGAGATTTTTTTGCTATTTCAGGCTTAATGGGAACTTTCTTATCTACTTTTGAAGGGTGCACAGCTTTTGGTTTAGGTTTGGGCACTTCCTGTTTGGGTGGAAATGTTACTTTCTTCTCAAGTTTTACCGGAGGTTTTGGGGTTGGAACTGTAATAAGTTGTACTGGATAAACTTCAAATCGCCTGGGCCATGGATAGGAGATAGTTCCCCAGGTGATAAAGGTTCCCAGCATACAGATATGTAAAATCAGAGATAGTATCAGTGGTTTTTTCATGATTCATCTAGCGGTTCAACTACCAAACCAATGTTATGAATGCCCGCTCGTTTAATTTGACCCATAACATCCATTACTTTGCCATAAGAGACGGATTTATCTGCACGTAGCAAAACAGATTTTTGTCCAGCAGACTCGTAGTTTTTTAGAAGGGTGGCTGCAAAATTTTTCCTGGTAACTTTGATGTCATCAATAAAAATGGAGCCATCTTTGGATATGGAGACTACAACACCTTCCCGGACGTTAAGACGAGCTGCCTGAGTTTTGGGTAATTCTACTTCGATGCCTGTTTGAAGCAATGGAGCGGTAATCATAAAGATGATTAGCAGAACCAGAGTAACGTCCACCAAATTGGTGACATTAATCTCAGATAGTGAAGTATATCTTGTTCTTTTCACGATGATCTTTCCCTTTCCACTAACTGTAAAAGTTCAGCCGAGAAAATGTCCAGTTCATCAGAAATTTTTCTTAAACGATCGACAAAATAATTGTAAGCGAAAAGGGCCGGAATGGCAACAGCTAATCCTGCAGCAGTAGTAATGAGCGCTTCGGCAATACCGGGACCAACTGCTGCAATATTTGCCGAACCCCTCATGCCCATATTTATAAAAGCGGTCATAATCCCCCATACTGTTCCAAGCAAACCAAGAAAGGGACTGACGCTCACCGTGGTGGATAGAAAAATCAACCGTTTTTCTAATAACGATATTTCTCTTGAAATAGCACCTTCAATCAATGGGCCAAATGCAATCGGTTCTTTCCGGGCGTGGCTTGGATTATTATCATTCGTATAATTATTATAATTCTCTGATGTTGCTGATGTCCAGGAACGAAATTCCTGATATATCCTCAATATGATACGGGGGAATGGACTATACCGATACTCACGACTATGTTTAAAAAGATCCGCCCAACTTGGTTTTCGATTAAAATATAGGAGAAATTTCTGGTTCTCTTTGCCAAGTCCGCGAAAAAGTTTGATCTTTTCAAATATAATGGCCCACGAGGTGATGGAGAGAATGAGTAAAATTAACAAATCTATTTTCGCCACCCAACTCGCTTGTCCTACTATGCTGATTATCTCCCGCATTCTGTTTTTTCCTGTCTCTTATTGCATCGATTAATTTAACCTATATTTCAAATTTATTTTTATTTTCTATATCGTTAATAATATGCTTAGAGTTCCTTAAAAATTTAAAAATATTTGTCTTCTATCAGATAAATAGGTTTAAAAGATCGCAAGTTAAATGCCATCATAAATAGCTTGAAATAAAATTTAAGTATAAAATAAATCAAATAGGAGGGCAACCTTAAAAATAAATTAAAATTAATTCATTTTGTAAATATCTTGCTCAGCAACGACTTATTTGAATGAGAACATTTTATTAATGATTGGTAAAAAATAGATAAAAACCCTTTTTTAGATTTAAATTTTTTCCTGAACTATATTTATGATACAATGTTGCATTTCTATTTTTTAAAAGACTTTACATTTTTCTTAAATAGAAATATGAATGTTTTTTGCTTCAGATTCTTTTTCCGAAATTTTCTTTTCCAGCTCTTCTAATTTTTTAAAGTAGGGCGTAAAAACAACCTGAATACCACGAAATTTGTTAGTTTTCTTCAAATCCCATAATTTTTGACCCATTTCCTTGAAAAGTTTATTCCGATTACTTTTTAGTTTAAGTATTTCAACTTTCAATCGTGTCAACTCTGTAGCATCAGAAGTAAAATGTTTAACACGTTCGAAAACATCTCTGGCTACCGCTACCCCCCTGTCAGCAAGATCAGAAACCTTATCCTTGACATCTAGATCGTTCTTTTTTGCCAGTTCACTCTCCTGAGTTTCTGTAGGAATTTTTTCTGAAATTACTTTTTTTTCTTCAATTCTTTCTTTTGAAGTATTTTCAATCATGTTAGTTCTATTCATTGCTTAAATTCCTTTTTTTATTCATTTTTTATTCATTTTTAATATATTAACGTTATTTTGACTCATGAGATTCATTTTAAGAAAAATTTTCCGGATTTATTGAAATTAAAAATCTACCATTTTTATTAAATGTCTTTAACTGTTTTCTAATCTCGCTTGAAGTCATTCTAGTTATAAAATTAGTTTGATAAGTTTTACAAAAAAAGCATCTTAAACTGAATAATATTCTTCCAAATATTAATTTAGATGAAATTTATCAAGTTTCTTCTTTCGGTTTTTTAAGAAAAAAATTTAGGCAAACTCCATTTACTTCACTCCAGGTAAATTCAATAATAGAAGAATTTAGTCCATAATTTTGGTTATTAAACCGGAGTGTCCCACAAAAACCAGATATCTTACAGGCCTGTTCAGGTTTTGGAAAACAGCATTGCCATACACCGTTCTGACGAATGGCAATCTCTGTCCAGAACGGTATAAAAATCTCCAAATCGGGTGGTCCTCTTCTTTTACTAAAGAATAAATGGTAGCAGGCTGCTGAATTTCATCCTGAGTCCTGAAGTACCTGCCGCGAATTCGGGTAAGCCGGTACCGGTTTTTCAATCCAAGAAAATGAAGCCAATTTTCTAATTGAGCAATATCCCCTTCAAGCATCCACTGGTCACCTTTGAGAAGAAATTGGTAAGTAGACACAGAATCTTCAGAAATAAAGAGACTGAGTTGAACCCGACTGGTTTGGGGTGTATCCACGGGCTGTACTTGAATTTGCGCCACTGGTTTTTCGCAGGTAAAAGCCTGATATGTACGCAGGAATAATCCAGCAAACAAAATAATCGCAAACAATGAAGTCCAGAGTAAGATAGAAATTAAATTCCTGAGGCTTGTCAGAAAATTTGGTACTTTTATCTTTCGTTTTGAGAAAAAACACATCAGCCAGAGAATACGCCGATAGAAGAAGATAAGAAAAAATAAAATTCCCATTATAAGACCAGTCAATCCAATAAGAACCATGGTATCGGGATGAAATTGTGATAATATACTATTCATTTTCAGATCATCGTAATAATGCGTTTTTATAATTCTCTGTTAGTTAATATAATTGGTTTAATATTGAAGATAAAACAGATTTTTCGGCCGGGCCTAAAGTGATCATAGGCATCGTTCAGGATTACCCGTCAACTTTACACGATGAGGTTCTGTGATTTCGTTCAAAATGCCAGAGAAATTCTTCATCAAACGATACAATAATTTATTGATGAGAAAAACGATTTTCTTCTTCAGTAATTACTTCCCTTTCCTTTCAAATTTTAACCATCGCCAAAAGTGACCAGGGGTTGATGATGGTTTTGCTGGAAAAATGCCCTCTGTTGCCATTCTCACATCTTCCACAGAATAAAAGGCTCTGGGGTTGAATTGTTGAATCATTTCTCTGACTTCCGGGAGACATTTGCGATGAATTAAAGTGAAAATAATTTTAACTCTTCCGGTGGCACCCTCACCATCAGCATGGGTTACCCCGTATCCATTTTTTATAAGCGCAGAAATGAGATTAGAAGCATCTGTTCTGGTAATAATTCGAACGACTTGAAAGCCCAAAGCCAATTTGTCATCTAACCACATTCCTACATAATTACCCATAGCAAAACCGCCAGCATAAGCAATATAGCACATCCAATTATTCAAATTATGAAAAATCTGTTTAATTGCAATAAGCCAAATGAAAATCTCTACAAACCCAAAAAACGGCACCCAATTTTTTTTCCCCCGAGACATGAGAATAATTCTTAATGTACCCATCGATACATCAACAACCCGAATACTAAAGATGAGCGATGGAAGAATAATCCAGTTGAACAAGGAAGATGTACCTATTTGTGTCATCACTGGGTCTCCTTACAGTTTAAGTTTGACAGAACAAGATGTTTCATTTATTTAAACTTAATCCAGACTGAGATTATTTTGTGTATCATACGAAAATTGAAATTTAGTTCCATGATAATTATATTTCCTACATATTTTTCAATCTGCATTATAGGTTTTTACTTAATCCCGGACCCGGTTTAAGAGTGGTATAAAGATAACTATTTTGGAATTGCAACATACCTTCAGTTGGATCATTTTTCATAGCAAAATGGCTATCCAGACAAGCATAAACTACATTAGGTCTGTCCAGGGCAAAGTGTAACCCTGCTGCGATACCCAAACTGAATTCCTGAAAGCATCCATCCATAGCTACTGCACCGACTGAACGTGCTGCCGCGTTAATTTGCATGGCTTCATAAATTCCCCCCTACTTTCATCAATTTAATATTCTCCATGTCAATCAAATCATCTTTAACTAATCAAAAAACATCCCGCAAGGTCATGAAACTCTCATCTGCCATAATCTGTAGGAATTTTCGCTCCACTGGTAATTTTGCCCAGCATTTTGAGCTGGTCACCAAGTGTGTGTTGTTCCAACAATTCCAGACGAACTGACTGCGTTGCTTTTACAAACTTTAAAGCTTCTTTTATGATATATTCGTATAGAAGCGAAGTCCGATCTTTTCTCCGGCAATCTCTCTTATTCTCCGGACCCTCTCGATATCTTCTTCGACTTTGCCAGTTTCTTTGATTTTTAAGCACTTAACCCCCTTAAGTAGCAATTCTTTTACCCTCGATAATGTTTTATTTAAAGGCTAGGTCTCAATAGTTACACTGGTCTTGATCTGTTGTCGATAACCTCCTAATAATTTCCAGAGGGGGAGACGTGCATATTTGCCCAAAATATCGTGTAAGGCCATGTCAAAAGCTGCCATTGCACATGGTTGATCGCTTAAGTATGATTTCAACTGTTCCATGATTTCAGAAATCCACAGTGGATCGAGCCCTTGAGCTATAGACGCAATTATACCTTCGATGGTCATCTGAACTGAATGAGCTGATTCTTTAGTTTCTTTTACATCTAGGGCAGTACAACCATATCCGCTAATGCCTTTATTTGTTTCAACTCGTGCGATTACATTTAAAACTTTTTCAGCACCATTTTCTCCATTCGTGGGAAGGTCCTGAATAACCAATTCAATTGGCCAAGATTCAATCTTTGTAATTTTCATAAAAGCCTTTCTATAAATGGGTTTCGGCGAAATTAAATATTACAAAATCAGATTATTAATCGTTCAAATAACTGTCGTTTTTTAAATATTAATAAGGTTGCTATATTAAAAAGTTTCCGGATACATGGATTAAGGATTAAGAGTGTTATGGTAATAAAATAAATAAAAATCGAAAATTAAATTTAATACAAATGATAAAATTTTACATCATGAAATGCTAATATTACGAATAAGAAATTTTAAGCGATATGAAATTTTATTAAAAGTATTACCTGAAAAAATTAAATTAATTTTTATTTCGGCCCAAAAATCAAATACAACACTAATGATAAACAGGGTTATGGTAAAGTGGACAGCAAATAAATGAAGAGATTTATAAAGCCCCATGATGATTAGCCCCGAAAAGGATTTCTGTTGAAAATTTTTTTGAATATATGATAAATATTTTCAGATTATTTTGATTTAGATTCGCATTAAATGTCTTTGCTTGCTATAAACTAATGGACAATTAAAATGATGATTAAGAAAATCTAAAGATTTTATTTGGTAAAAAGAAGTTTTCGTATGAGGCAAATGAAAGCAGTTGTTTTAGAAGAACCCAGGGGAATAGAAAGGCTTAAACTTAAAAAAGCCGCTATTCCTGATGCTGGAAAAGGAGACGTCTTAGTCCAATTGAAAGCTTCAGCATTAAATCATCAGGATATATGGATTGTTCATGGGTTGTATGCCAGAATTGTATTGCCCATAATTTTAGGATCAGATAGTGCCGGTGTAATCCATAAAGTAGGCGAGGGTGTTTCCCCTGAATGGCTAAACAAAAAAGTGGTTATCAATCCCGGTTTAGATTGGGGAATTGATCCTATATCTCAACATTCCAGTTTCCGGATTTTGGGAATGCCGGATAATGGCACACAAGCTAAATATATTCGTATACCAGGGCGAATATTGTGGAAAAAACCTTCTAATCCTACATGGGAAGAAGCCGCCGCGATACCACTTTGAGAATTAACAGGATATCGATCACTTTTTACTCAAAGCAGGCTAAAAGCCAGGGAAACAGTTCTAATAACTGACATTGGGGTGGTGTGGCAACGCTAAGGATGAAAATGGCTCTTTCAGTCGTCATGACTTCTGGAAATGATGAAAAAATTAAAAAAGCGGTAGAAGAAGGGGCTTTTATGGAAGTCAATTATCGGGATACAAATTGGCCAGATAAATTAAAAAATTCTTTGCGAAGAAGAGAAATCGACTTGATCTTGGGCAGTAATGGTGGGCCGGGATTTGTTCATTTAACTAAATTAATCCGCCCGGGAGGTAGAATTATTTTTTTTGGTGCGACCAGAGGGAATCCTTCCGAAATCAACCTTCGTCAAATTTTCTGGAAACAAATTATCCCTCAAAGAACAACCATGGGAACAGCGAAAGATTTTTCTGAAATGATTCACTATTTGAAGTACAACAGATCAGAACGGAGATTGATTCGACCTATAATTTGACTGATTTTCGCAAAGCTTATCAACGAATGTTGAATGCTGAACAATTTGAAAAAATTGTATTGAAGACTTCATAAGAGAAAAATGGATAAAACCGAAAACAATTTTGTCCATCACTAAAATATATTTCCGGCATTTTATTAAAAAACTTATACCGTCATAATGAATTCATTTTAAATTGGAATTTCATTCGTCACCTATTTTTAATCTATGAACATAATAACCATATTTCTGTTCTTTTCATCGAAGTGAAGAAACTGGTTATTCCCTTATTATTAAATAACTTATTAAGCAAACAAACTAGCTTCGGAATGTATTATTATAACTAACTTCTCTTTAATAAGATTGAATGTGGGGCATATTTTAACTTCACTTTTTCAAATTTAAGCGTGTTAAAAGTTTTTCTTTGACATCCTCTGGTACAGGCTGGTTTTCATATTGTTGCCGATAAAGTTGAACTGTCATTTTTATTGTTTCGATATAATGATGGCATTCGGGACATTCAATAACGTGTTTCATAAGTTCTTTGCACATAGGATGGTCTAAATCCTGCCCCAAATAGCAGCAAAGTTCCTTTATGATTCTTTTATTATGAGGCTTCATCAGTCCAGAGCCTCCTTACTAAATTCTTCCATATAATGTGCTAATTTTTCTCTCAGGAAGATTCGAGCTCGTTTCAAACGAATTTTCACATTGGACTCAGTAATATTTAAAATATGGCTTGTTTCTTTTATAGATAAATTCTCTAAATCTCTTAAGACAAAAACCGATCGGTAAATTTCAGGTAGCTCATTCACGGCTTCATCAAGATGTTTACGAAATTCATCAGAGAGCATATCTTTCAAAGGTAAATCCTGCCATTCGTGGATAGTCATTTTATTCGGATTGTCAAAGTTTTTTTCCATATCGCTATCTGTTAAAACAGTCCGTTTATCCTTTCTTAATTTCATCAATGCAAAGTTCGTTGCAATTCTATAAAGCCAGGTGAAGAAATTTGATCGCCCATCAAATGTGTGTATCTTATTATAAGCTGCGACAAAGGTTTCTTGTAAAACATCTGCCGCATCGTCACTGTTCTTTAAAATCCTCAACCCTAAATTATAAATGCGCTCACTGTATAAATTTACCAACTGCCCAAATGCTTCTTTGTCTCCCGCTTTCGCCTTTAAAACCAGATTCCTGACTTCTTTGTTATCCATTATTTACTTATGTAATCAATTAGATTTGTGAAAAATTTAAAAGTTACAAAGCTTATTTTAAGCAAAAATTTTCATCGACAGAATTATTGAAAATTAATGTCACAAATATAATAAATCGAAAGAAATATTCGAAATCTCAAAAATAATAATTATTTCGAGAGTTTGGCTTCCCCAACTTTAACCAGAGAATAGCGGAAGATGACTGGTCCTATAATTTGATTAATAACAATAGCAGCGACGATTAATGTAGCGATGCTTGTTCCGATTTTGCCGGGTAAGTTTTGTTTTACGATTACACTAAGACCGAGCGACAATCCAGCCTGTCCAATAAATCCCATCCACCCATAATGTGATATATTACGTGTGGCTTTTGTTAATTTCCCACCAACATAAGTGCCGATAAATGTGGTTAGCATACGCATGCCCACGATGAGCAAAGCCAGCGACCAGTTAGCAAGAAAAATAGGGAAATTTAAGGAAGCACCGGCGATGGCAAAGAAGATGACATAAATGGGCAAAGATCCTTCTTCAATCGCTTCGATTAATTTTGTTCCTTTATCGCTGAAATTTTGCACAAAAAAACCAGCCACCATGAATAAAAGAATAACTTCCAGATGAAGCATTGTAGATATTTCAATGCCCAGGATAATAAAACCCAGTAAAAATAAAACAGTATGTGTACGAATGTATTTTAAATATAGCAAAATGAAACTACCGGACACTATTCCCATAAATATGGAGAGTATCAGCTCTTTTAAAATATCGAATACATAAGCAAGATTGAAAGAAGCTTCTGCTACTATTAAAGGTTGAGCGATAGAAAGGGCTAATGAAAATACGAGTACTACGATAATATCTTTAAAAACCGTAACACCGAGGATGAAATCGGTAAACGGTCCTTTAGCTCTGGTTTCCGTAATGACTGCAATAGTTGTCGCAGGAGATGTTGCAATAGAAAGAGCACTTAGGATAATGCCAACACCCAGTACGGTACTGAGATCTGTTCCACTCAAAAATGGTACATTTTTTCTATAAATGAACATGAATAAAATGAATCCCACTACAACAAAAATGATCTTCCAGAAGATGACGCTGCCAATTGTCCTGAATTGTTTTTTAATTTTCTTATACCGAAATTCTCCGCCCGCAGTTAGAGCAATAAGACTAAGAGCAATATTATCAATCAATTGCAGATTTTGCACTACAGAATGGGAAAGCAGGTTAATCAGATAGGGACCTGCGCAGATACCGGCAAGGATATACCCGGTAATCAAGGGAAGTTGCCATCTGGACAGAATTTTCCCAGTTAGATAAGCAATAATCAAAATAAAACCCAGAGCTATCATGCTTTCTGCCATAAGCTGGCTGGGGTCCTCGAAGTTCATCCTTCCCAGAAAGGTCATAAGAATTCCCAGAAAAATTGTTGTCGCCAGGAGTCGCCTCACTGAATCTCTCCCTGTCTTTTCAGGATTTTGACTGCATGAATGGCCGTGAATTCATCGAAAAGAAAGACGCCAAAGATTGTAGCGCTCATGAGAAAATCACCAGTCGAACCGCCGAAGAATAATTGAAAGTTAAAAGCAATAGCCAGCGAGGTGCCCCCAAACGAGAGAAGCGCTTTGCCTATATCGGTAGGAACTGAAAAGGCACAATCTATTTTTTTGGCGCTCAACCAACCACCAGCATACTTTCCTAAAAAACGCCCGATGATAAAAATGATGATGAGTAAAATTTCAGTCAAAAATTGGTAATTCCAAAGGGAACCAGCGAAAACGAGTAGGAGAAGATAGATGGGTTTTTCTGCCATGAGTATCACTCGAATCACTTTTTCTGATTCTCTGCGAAACTGCGCCAATGTCATACCCACAATCATGTTAAGAAAAATTGGAGAAAGTTTGAGATAAAAACCAATTCCGCTGGTGAAAATTACCAGGCCTAATACCAGTAAAAAAATTTCTTGCTGATTGAACCTTACCTGAAGTAAATACCGGAACAAAAAACCCAGGCTTATACTTAAAACCAAAGATAGGAGAATCCATTGCCAAACACCATTGACTATTCCATTTTTATATGGATGAAAAATTGCCATGGCTATACCAATGATCGTAATTCCCCAGACATCATCGATACTGGAAATGAATTGCAAAAAGTGGGTTAAACGGCCTTTAGCTTTATGTTCAATAATGATACGTGCCAGAGTTAACGGAGCAGTGATTGAACCGATGGCTGCCAAAACAATGGCTGCTTCCAACCGGTTAGTGAAATTTGCCGGAGATAAATACCATAGTGCTCCAAAAAGAATAAGAAAAATAATGAAAAAACTGATCAGACTTTGTAATGAAGTAAATAAGAAGTAATTTACCGGAAAACGACGAATATTTCTCCAGCGAAATTGAATCCCCAATAACAACCCGACCCAACCAAGAGCCAGACTTATGAGAGGTTTAAGACTATTGATAATTTCAGGTGAAAGAAAATTAAAAATACGAGGTCCTAATAAAACTCCAAATAGAATATACGGTATGCCACTAATGATAATACCAGAAAAAAGTGATTTTCTTAACACAGTGTTTCTATCATAAAATCGAGTACCTATGAAAACAACAAGCAGGATAAGAATTAAGCCTAAAAAAGGGGTCATCTATGCAAACTTAAAATTTTTCTTTTCGTTAATTTTTTAAAATAAATAATAACCTAAATTTAAACTTTTCTCTTCATTAATCCCTACAGGATAGTACAGGGATGATTTTCATAAATGCTTATATAAAATGTTAAGATCAATCTTTAATTGCAAGCATTTTCTATAAGTTAAATTATCGATACGAATTCTTTAAGAGATTCCATTGGAACTCTTGCTTGACTTTTATTAAAATCCTATATTTCCAGAAACAATTCAGGTGATTCAATGGGTAGAATAGAACTTCATTACGAGGCAAGTATTCAAAGATTATCAGATAGGTTTATTGCCGATCATGATTTTGTTCACAATGCATTTAAAACTATCTACATAGTTCGTGATGGACGGCGCGCCGAAGCGTTGAGGAGCAAATATTTTCTTCAAAAATCCTTCGAAATTGCTACACATGTTCCATTCATATCAGAGAGGCAATTCTTTCGGAGTTTGATTACAAGTCTGAACATTCCAGCTATTACTCTTGATTATTCTGACAAAATGATTTTGCTGCAGGAAGCTATTCAGAAAATAAGACCACAACTTAGTTTTTTCAAATTTCCCGGTCGTCAATTCCCTGAAAATATTTTGCATTCTGTTTTAATTTTCTTTGATAAATTTCGTCTCGACCGATTCGATGATACGCTTTTTCATGATACACAACCTCAGTTAAATTTGAGTTCTTCGGATAGATTAAAATCAGATTTGTCGGTGTTATTTAAAACTTACTGCCAATTGTTAGGTCCTGGCGTTTTAGATGAGGCCGAAACTTTAAAAATATTACTGACAAGAATTTCTCGAAAATTATTGGAAGAACATTGGCCAGACATTAAAAATATTGTTTGGGAGGATGTTTCGCATTTTGAAAGCGGACATCTCCAACTAATCCAGCTTTTTAAAGATCAGGGACTGGATATTTTTCTCCTCTTACCTTACGCTCGAAATAGAGAAATATTTGGCCATAAATATAAATTATTTTCGACTCTAAAACGGATATCAAATCGAGTCCATTGTTATCAGAAGTATGACAAACTTAGTGAAACCCTTTTTCAATTCAATAAGAAACGAATTTCATTTGAAAATAAAGTGTCTATTTTTCAATCCCTGGATCGGTTAAATGAAATTGAATCACTTGCTCAGTCAATAAAGAAACGTGTCCTGGATGAAAAAATTCGTTTTAGTGAGGTTGGTGTGACCAGTCCAAACCTTTCCCGCTACCTGAATCTACTTCAAACAACTTTTCGAAAATATCATATACCATTTTCCATTTTTACGGCAAATCCATTGAATTATTCGCCAGTGATTCAGCATATCCAACTGCTTTTCAGATTGATTTTAGAAGACTTTTCCAGAGACATTTTACAAAATATTCTTCAATCGCCCTTTTTCGCTTATGGCAAAGAGTTAAAAAATGTTCCTTATAAAAACATTTTGGCTAATTTGCGAGTTGCCTCCGGTCAGGAAACACTCATAAAATTTCTAAAAAAAGCCCAGGCTTTTTATTCCGAGGCGGAAGAAGAAATATCTAAAAACATCCAACAGATGGAATATTACAAAAAAATTATTAAGGTTATTGAAAATCTTTCAGATGAATTAAGTTTCTTTAAACATCCCAGAACAACAGGCGAAATTTTCAAATATTTTGTGGAGCTTATAAATCGTCATCGAATAGTTCATCACATTTTAAAAGATGAAAATGGTAAAACCACAACTATTGCGGAAGAAAATATCACTGCCTTGCAAACTTTGCTTCAACAATTAAGTAAGTGGCATGTACTCAATCAGTTAGCAGGAAACGATAGAAAATACACTTTAGAGGAGTTCTGGGAAATTTTCTGTTTGATTGTGAAAACGCAAAGCTATCATTTAAAACGACAGAGGAATTTTGGCGTACAGATTCTACTCCTCAATGATATTTACCTGCATGAATTCAAGTATCTTTATGTGCTGGGTATGGAAGATGGCGTCTTTCCATCAACAAGCCCCCTAGTTTTTGCCCAACCAGAATTTTTACCCAATTCTTTACGTACATATCTTGACAGT
The DNA here is from genome assembly GCA_964387645.1 of uncultured Calditrichaceae bacterium. Taxonomy (GTDB): domain Bacteria; phylum Calditrichota; class Calditrichia; order RBG-13-44-9; family RBG-13-44-9; genus CAYLYM01. The sequence goes on from CAYLYM010000003.1 coordinate 62,164, forward strand.
GATCAATTGAACAGGGAACGAGAACTTTTTCTACAAATTCTGTATTCCCCATCTCAGGAAATTCGGTTTTCTTATCCATTTTACCATCAAGACAGGCCAATTTTACCTTCAATCTTCTTAAGAGAGTTGGAAAGAATTTCTGAGAATAATCTCTTTGAGCAAAGAAAACAGTCATTGCTAAATATGGATTCTATTTTAGCAAAAGTTAACAGTGTACCAGTCAATTCCGATGGTGTACAAGATCTTTGGAAAAAGTTGCCAAAAGAAGTTCGAAATAGGCTAACACCAGATAAAATACGACTCTACTCTCACCGAAAAAAGGCGGCTAAAAAACGTGTTGACCATCAGGATTCTTCTTCTTGGAATGGAATTTTAACAGAAGATCCGCTGTGTAAAGCATGGTTGAATAACAAATATTCCAAGAGTAGTTTTTCTGCCACACAGTTGGAAGATTTTGCTTTCTGTCCATTATTTTACTTTTTTAAACGAATTCTAAATATGGAACCAACAGAAATTGCCGAAGAATTTTTAACTCCATTAGATCGTGGTCTAATGGTTCATCAAACTCTGTTTCGATTTTATAAAGAAAATGTCCCTCAGGAACGCTGCCAGAAAATATTATTAGATATTGCTAATAATGAATTCGAGAAGATCCCCATTCCTCGAAGTTTATTGTGGCAGATTGAACGAGAATTTTATCTGGGAAGCCCTGAACAAAAAGGATTGTTTGGTGCTTTTTGGGAGTATGAACAAGAAATATCGAAAGCCTATGCCACTCAACCTTCACATTTTGAATTTTCCTTTGGCAATCCACGACAAAAAGAGCAAGACACGGACCCTGCGTCTGTGGAACATCCCTTCCGTTGGCAAATAAATAGCAAAAATTACTTTTTAAAAGGTAAGATCGATCGGATAGAAATTTCCAACGAGGGGGCACTATTGGTGGTTGATTACAAAACAGGGAACTTACCAACTATGAATGAAATGTGGGAAGGTCGGAAATTACAACTTCCTTTGTATCTCAAAGCAGCTTTCGACTTTTTACGAGAAAAATATCGGCAAGATTTATTTATGGCCGGCGGATGTTTTTACTCCATTCGTAGTGTGCATCAAATCGAAAAAAAGATTGTTTTTTTAGATAAATATCAAAAAATCGCAGATGTGAAATTAAATAAAAATGCTCTATTCCCAAATGATAAGTACTCAAATGAGGATGCTCCTATTACTCTGGAAGATTTCGTAGAGCGATGTTTATCGTTTGCTGCTCGATACATCGATTCCATACGAGAGGGGAAATTTCCCCCTACTGATGACAAAAAGAATTGTCGGAATAGCCAGGGAGGGTTCTGTCCATACCTTCCTTTATGCCGGATTAATTTAAGACATTTTAACAGCGGCTTTTTTAAATTTTAATATCCTGCTTTATTACTTTCCCTTTAAGGAAAGATTTTTTACTTCAGTATTTTCAAGTTGCCATCCAATTTTATAAAGAAAGAGTATAAAAAAACATTGAATTAGCCTGATAAATATTCTAAAATTTTAAAATGTTCAAAATAAATAGTCATGAGGAGATTTTTTGAAATGAAAAAGCGATTTTATCCAGATCATCCCATACATAAAGAATTGCAAAAACGGATTTTGATTTTGGATGGGGCAATGGGGACCATGATTCAGCAGTATAGGCTGAGTGAGTCTCAATTCCGTGGTGACCAATTTAAGGACCATCCTGTGGATTTAAAGGGCAACAATGATATTCTCTCAATTACTCAGCCCCATATTATTGAGGAAATACACCGCGCTTATTTGGAAGCAGGCGCAGACATTATTGAAACAAACACCTTTAATGCCAATCCCATATCGCAGCAGGATTACCAGTTACAGAACCGGGTTTACGATTTAAATCTGGCTTCTGCCCGTCTTGCCCGCAAGGTTGTTGATGAATTCAATAAAAAGGATCCTGATAAACCACGATATTTAGCCGGCGCTATTGGACCAACAAATCGAACAGCTTCTCTATCTCCAGATGTCAATCGGCCCGGATATCGAGAAGTGACATTCGATCAGTTGGTAGAGGCATACACTGAACAAGTAAAAGGGTTGGTAGAAGGTGGTGTAGACCTTCTCTTAGTTGAGACGATTTTTGATACCCTGAACGCTAAAGCTGCTTTATTTGCCATAGAGCAATATTTTGAAAATACCGGCCACAAAATACCCATCATGGTTTCGGTAACCATTGTGGATTCCAGTGGAAGAACACTCTCTGGTCAGACTTTAGAAGCATTTTGGATTTCTATTTCTCACGTGGATTTGCTAAGCGTGGGATTGAATTGTGCTTTGGGTGCAGCCCAGATGCGCCCTTTTTTAGAAGAACTTTCGAGGCTGGCTCCCATTTACACCAGCGTTTACCCGAATGCTGGTTTACCTAATGAATTCGGAGAGTACGATGAGACACCACAAATAACCGCTCAAATTATTGGGGACTTCGCTCGAAGCGGGCTTATAAATATTGCTGGTGGATGTTGTGGAACAACCCCACAACATATTCGTCAAATTGCTCATGTTTTAAGTGATATTCCACCACGGAAAATTCCTGAAGTCCAAAGATATCCACAATTTAGTGGATTAGAACCATTGGTCGTTCGACCCGATTCTAATTTTATCAATGTCGGAGAGCGTTGCAATGTGGCTGGTTCCCGCAAATTTGCCCGGTTGATTCGCGAAGAGAAATATGAAGAAGCGTTGGAAGTAGCCAGGCAGCAGGTCGAAAACGGAGCCCAAATTCTGGACATCAATATGGATGAAGCCTTATTGGACTCTGAAAAAGCCATGGTCACCTTTTTGAATTTGTTGACCTCAGAACCGGATATCGCCCGCGTGCCGGTGATGTTAGATTCATCTAAATGGTCTGTTATTGAAGCCGGGTTAAAATGTCTGCAGGGTAAATCCATTGTCAATTCTATTAGTTTGAAGGAAGGAGAAGAACTTTTTAAAGAACATGCCCGTTTAGCCAGGCGCTACGGCGCTGCAGTGATTGTGATGGCCTTTGATGAACAAGGTCAGGCTGAAACCACAGAACGAAAAGTTGAAATTTGCAAACGGGCTTACCGTATTCTTACTGAAGAATTAGGTTTTCCGCCAGAAGACATCATTTTTGATCCTAATATCTTTGCTGTGGGCACTGGCATTGAGAAGCATAACAATTATGCCATTAATTTTATCGAAGCTACCCGTCAGATCAAAGCCTCTCTGCCTGGGGTTTTAGTTAGTGGTGGCGTGAGTAATATTTCTTTTGCTTTCCGCGGAAATAACACCGTACGCGAAGCCATGCATTCCGCCTTTTTATACCATGCCATTCAGGCAGGTATGGATATGGGGATCGTAAATGCTGGCCAAATTACAGTGTACGAGGAGATTCCTAAAGATTTGTTAACACTGGTGGAAGATGTTCTCTTCAACCGGCGTCCAGATGCTACTGAAAGATTGGTTGCTTTTGCGCAAAAAGTAAAAGAAAAGGCAAAAGCCAAACGGGAGGATCTGGTCTGGAGAAAAGAACCAGTAGAAAAACGTTTGATTCATGCCATGGTAAAGGGACTGGTCGAATATATCGAGGAAGATACCGAAGAAGCTCGGCAGAAATACGGTGATCCTATCAAGGTGATTGAAGGGCCTTTAATGGATGGAATGAATGTGGTAGGTGAATTATTCGGCTCGGGAAAGATGTTTTTACCACAGGTGGTGAAAAGTGCCCGGGTTATGAAAAAAGCCGTGGCCTATTTAGTACCGTTTATTGAAGCACGGAAATTAAAAGGTATTGGTCCTAAGACCGCCGGAAAAATACTACTGGCTACGGTAAAGGGGGATGTGCACGACATTGGGAAAAATATCGTGGGGGTAGTTCTTGGTTGCAACAATTATGATGTCATTGATTTAGGTGTCATGACACCTACACAACAAATTTTAGAAACGGCCAAAAAGGAAAAAGTAGACATCATTGGCCTGAGCGGTTTAATCACGCCTTCGCTGGATGAGATGGTCCATGTAGCCAGAGAATTAGAGAGAGAAAACCTTGATGTTCCTTTATTAATCGGTGGAGCGACCACCTCCAAGAAACATACTGCTGTTAAAATTGCACCGCAATATCACAGTCCTGTTGTTCATGTGTTAGATGCTTCCAAAGCTGTGGGAGTGGTAAGCAGTCTTTTAAACCAGAAACAGAGAAAAAGTTTTATCGAAAAAATTAAAAAGGAATATGAAGGATTGCGGGAATCTCATATCAGGAAGTATGCCAGTAGGGAATTGTTGACCTTACAGCAAGCTCGCGAAAATCGTTTTCAGAGTGATTGGTCACAGGTACCCATCACCCCACCATCTTTTCTGGGCATTAGGGTATTTCACGACTTTCCTTTGGAAAAAATTCGTGAACGAATCGACTGGACACCCTTCTTCTGGGCCTGGGAGCTTCATGGGAAATTCCCTAAGATTTTTGATAATCCAAAATATGGTGCGGAAGCCCGTAAGTTGTACGAAGATGCCCAGAAATTGTTGGATGAAATCGTTGCCGAAAAAAAGTTGACCGCAGAAGCAGTTATTGGTTTTTTCCCTGCAAATACGGTGGGTTATGATGATATAGAGGTTTACGCTGATGAATCCCGTGAGCGGCCAATTGCTATTATTCACACTATACGGCAACAAATGGTCAAAACGAATCAACAGCCCAATCTGGCGTTAGCAGATTTCATTGCGCCGAAGGAAAGTGGCGTCCGCGATTATATCGGTTGTTTCGCAGTAACAGCAGGTATTGGTATCCATCAATTATTAGAAAAGTATGACCGGTCCCACGATGATTATCATAGCATTATGGTCAAAGCCCTGGCGGACCGTCTGGCGGAAGCTTTTGCCGAATTAATGCATGAACTCACTCGTAAGCAGTTCTGGGGATATTCACCTGATGAAAACTTCACCAACGAGGAGTTAATACAGGAGAAATACCGTGGAATCCGGCCTGCTCCTGGCTATCCCGCCTGCCCTGACCATACGGAAAAAGCGACCATATTCGACCTGTTGAAAGTTAATGATCACCTTCGGATTCGACTGACTGAAAATTATGCCATGATGCCAGCAGCCAGCGTCTCGGGTTATTATATGGCCCATCCCGAAGCCCATTATTTCGGAACGGGAAAAATTGGAAAGGACCAGGTACAGGATTACGCCCGCCGTAAAGGCATGGATGTAAAAACAGTGGAAAAATGGTTGGCCCCTATCCTGGGATATGATGTTTAAACCGTTGTGTAGAAATTAAGTTATGGAGTAAACGCAACTTAATAAGAACTCGTTGTGCAAAATAATTTTTTCTAAAAACATGCGGAACTCATTTTGAGTAAATCAAAAAAATAGTCATTTTACCTGAGGGATGCCTTTGGCACGAGCGTTTGCGAGGAATCTTGATTCTAAAATGTTTGAAGAATTCTACCTGTCTGATGGCCAGACGAGGCTAACGCTCGATATGACAAGTCCTTACATATATCAATTTTAAAAATATATCCTAATTTGCATAACAGACTATTGTTTAATACCCATTTTTTCGACAAACATTAAATTCTACTTCGGGAAAAAATTAAAGGCGTCATTTTAATTTTTTTCTCCTGTGATTTTGTGCGACAACATTGTCTAAATTCTTTCATTCAAACTGCCTTCGAAAATTTTCGAAGTTTTCTTTAAGTTGTCTGAGTTCCTCTCTTAATAAATGGATTTCAGATTCTAGAGAATTCAGTCGTTCCGTTAAATTTGGGTTCATGTGATTTTTTATGCCAGAATCTTCAAAAATGATTTCTGGTTCTCCTGCCAGCAGGTGCATATATCGGGATTCCTTTTGTCCTGGTTGACGTGGAATTTCAATTACCAGGGGGTTTTCCCTTTCTTCCATTAAATCCTTCAAAACTTCGTATACTTCAGACAAATCTGGAAACGGATGCATCCTTGATGCCCTGTTACGCAATTCACCGGGTGTCTGCGGTCCTCGTAACATGAGCTCACACAGAATCGCCATTTCCTTTTGGTTAACAAAATATTTTTCCTTGAATTTGTGCAGGTATTTTCTTACGCGTTGTCCTGCACCAGAGGCCACTATAATCAAACCTTTTCTTTGTAAACTCCGGACTCCCTCCATCACAGTGTTCTCATCATATTCAACTACCGGATCGCGATTCGATTTTTGGTTGCAAGCCTGTTTTAAAGCATTCAGAGAAAGCGGGTAATATTGTGGTGTCGTTAGTTCTTTTTCAATAAGGCTGCCTAAAATTCGAATTTCGACTTCGTTAAGCGTTTCAGTCATCAGGTTACCCCCGTAATGTGATTTGGTGTTTTCACAATCATTATTAAAAAGGAAATAAAAATAAAACACGTTGCATTAAAAGAAACAAGACTAAATTGATTTTTCCGAAGAAAGAGGGGAGGCTATTGGTTTAAAGACCGGTGCGGTTCAGTGGCGGCGGACCGCAGGCTGCTGCAACCGGTTGTTATATGCTATTTCCTCCAGTTCCTTCTCCAGTGCGGCATACTCCCCCAAATGAACACGCATCAGACTCTTCCACAACTTGCCATGATTGGGTACGTGAAAGTGGAGCAGCTCGTGCACAATTACGTAGTCCTGAATTTCGGGGCGCATCTCCAGTAAACTTGCATCAAAAGTCAGGCGGCCATTGGTGGAATAGGAAGCCCACTTTGTGGTCATTTGCCGCACGGTTACAGAGACCACCGGCGCATCAAGTTTTTTTGCCCAGCGGTAAACCCGTTCTTTGAATTCCTTTTTTCTAATTTCAAATGTGCTCATTGGGTTTGATATGCCTTTATTAACAGGTCAAAAAGATTATTAACGATTTCCGCTACCCGGTCAAGATCGTCCTCCTCGGCAAAAATGGCAAAAGTGACCTGCTGGCGCACTTTCCGCAATGCGGATTCGCTGATCTGCCAGTTAGGATGCGCCACAAAAGCATCCTTGATGCGCTGGCTGACCGCCTCGGCGTTGTTCACCCCGGCATCGTCCAGCGTGCGATAGACAAAATAGGTCAGAGCATCGAAGCCTTTTTCAGCCTGCTCTTTTTTGCGTTGTTCGTTCTTCTCGATTTCAGTCAGCAGTTCTTGCAAGGCTTCCTGCGTGCTGATTTGCCGGTTTTCAAAACTTTCTTGCACGGCTTTGGCCCGCTCGGACAGGGCAATCAGAAACGGGTCATCACTGTTTTCCTCAGCGATCTTTTCGATGCTCTTAATCAGGTTGATGACTTTTGTGCTGTCACCGCCCTGTCTCTTCGTTATGTACTCCACCGTGGCTTCGTTTATTTCAAAAAATTCATTCACCGGCTGGACGTATTTTGCTCCGATGTGCTTCTGCACCAGTTCATTGGTCTTGCGCTGGAAGGCTTTGTCCACGTACACTTTTTTGGCGTAAGCCTTGCGCACCACGTCATAGATAGCCGACAGGGTAGCGTAATCATCCAGATACGGGCGCAGGAAGGCATCTGGCGAGATAATTTCATACAACATCTCAATCTCTTTGTATTCTTTAAAGAAGGTTTTGCGCCGTTCCTTGTCGCGGAAGTATTCAATCAGATTATCTACATCGCGATCGTCAAAATTGTGATGGAGCAGGCTCATATACTGTGGTGCCTTTTTCTCCATCATATTTTTGAAGAGCATCTTTAGCAGAGCGATATCCTTGACGATGGCATCGACCTCTTCACTGTCGAAGGCCAGAGCTTTCTCCAACTTATCGAAGATGCCCACAAAGTCGAGCACGAAGCCATGGGGTTTGACCATCTCCAAATCTTCGTTTTCGTATGGTCGATTGACACGGGCAATTGCTTGCAACAAGGTATGATCGCGCATTGGCTTATCCAGATACATGGCATAAAGGATGGGGGCATCATATCCAGTAAGCAGTTTTTCAGTGACGATAAGAATTTTGGGCAATTCCCCATATTTGGAAAAATTCTTACGAATTTCCCGCTCTTCTTTGGGGTCCAGATGATAGGCTTTCAACTCCGGCGGATCGTTGTGGTTGCCGGTATAGACCACCGCTGAATATTCTGGCGGCAGATACCTGTCCAGAGCACGCTTGTATTTGGCGCAGGCGGGGCGATCCACCGCCACCAAAAAAGCCTTGTAACCCAGTGGTTCCACATTCTCGCAGTAGTGCTCGGCGACCGCTTTGGCAACCTTATCCACGCGGGCATCGCCTTTTAGAAAATTCTTCAGATTGACCGCCCGATCGAGAATCTTGTTCAGTTCCTCGATGTCGGCAATGCCCTCGGTTTCGGCCAGGGACAGGAATTCCCGCTCCATCAGTTCGGCGGGCACCAGCATCTCGTTGGGACCCACGGCGTAAAAGAGCGGCAGAGTGGTGCCGTCTTCGATGCTTTCCTTGATGGAGTACTTGTGCAGGTAGCCCTGCGGATCGTCCACGCCAAAGGTTTTAAAGGTGCCCCTGCCACAGGCGGTCTTGTCAATCGGCGTGCCGGTGAAGCCAATATAGGTGGCGTTGGGCAAACCTGCCATCAAATAGTTTCCCAAATCGCCGCCAGTGGTGCGGTGGGCTTCGTCAATCAGCACGTAAATGTTTTCACGCGTGTTGATGTTTGCCGGCATATCGCGGAATTTATGAATGGTGGTGACGATGATGCCGCGGTAGTCGGCTTTAAGCAGACGTACCAGTTCGGCAATTCGGTAGGCGTGGGCCACGTTTTCCAGTCCCAGCGCAGTCAGGTTTTTCAGCAACTGATCTTCCAGTTCGTTGCGGTCAATCAGCATCAAAATGGTCGGCTTGGCGCTTTCCGGTGCTTTAAAGAGCATTTCAGCGGCTTTGATCATCGTAAAGGTCTTGCCGCTGCCCTGCGTGTGCCATATCAAACCGCGTCGTTTTTGCGGATGATGACACCGCTGGATAACTCTTTGTACAGCTGCTGTTTGATGCTGATGCAAAATGTACTTTTGCAGTTCTTCGTCCTTTTCGGCAAAAACAATATAATGGCGCAGAAAATCCAGCATCTGCCGTCGATCGCAGAAGGTCTTAACCTTGGCTTCCAGATTTCCTGGTTGCTCGTGCTTCCAGTTGAATATGTTGCGCCGCACCGTGTTCCAGGTGACGCCGTAGGCAAAGCCGATGGCTTCGGTGGCGGTAAAGAGCATCTCTGGCACAAAGATTTCCGGTGTTTCGATATGATAACGGCGGATCTGGTCGATGCCCATGGCGATGGCTTCTTCCTTGTTGGCGTTTTTACATTCAATAACAAGCACCGGGATGCCGTTAATGAGGAAAACCACGTCCTCGCGAGTGGTGTAACGCCCGTTGTTGACGGTAAACTCTTCAGTCACTTCAAAGACGTTGCGCTCAATGTCCTCATAGTCAATCAGCATCAGGTTTCGTTCGCGGTTTTCCTCTGCACAGAAAAAGGTGCCCTGATTGCGTAGGTAGGCCAGAAAATCTCGGTTGCCCAAGATGTTGGTCTGAAAATAGTGCAGGCGACTGATCAGCGCACCCGACGGTTCAGTGTATTTGGGATTGAACTCCCGTACTTTTTGATAGAGCAAATCATTAAAGAAAAGCGATGCCCCAGCGGCCCGTTCTTTATCGGAACCACTGGTGCAAAAGCCCCGCCTTTTTTCCGCCTCCATGCGTGGCACAAATTGCCATCCAATTTCCTGCGCATAGTGCAGAATGCGGGATTGGACGGTTTTGTGTTCGGTGGGCGTGGGCATATTTTCCCCTAAAGTTTCAAGAAATATTCTTTTATTTTTTGCGCCATTAAATAACGTCTCTTCTCTAAAAATTCATCATAATTCTGAACATCCATATCGAAAATTTCTAAGGGAATACAATTCATTTTTAGATTTGTGTAAAGCTCATCCTTGGTAGTAATACCACCGTATTTTAATCCTCCTCCGTTGCACTGAGCCAACAATTCGTTAAAATATTGTTTCGGTGGTTTTGCGCCAATAGCAATATTGATTTCACTTTGAGTCATAACATAATTAGCGATTTGATTATACCGCCCTCTCGTAAAACCATGTTTTTTGAGATATTCACGAGGAAATATATGGTGTACGTCTCCCTTGTGAACAATTAGATCTTGTACCGAAATATCTTTTGAGAGAAAGCCTTTGTCTTGCATTTTTACCTGAGCCGCCAGAAACACATTAAAAGATGGACTACTGGCCACAGAAGTATTCATTTGTTGTGGTAATCCAAATTCCCAAAAGGCATCTGAAAGCTCAGCATTAATTACGTTTTGAATGTACGTTTCCGCCCCCATTTCATCGATACGCCGAATATCAAAATCAAACTGAGATTCAGGAGATCCTGAATAACGGCTGGTTAAAACAGACAAAACAAACCATTTTTTTACAAGAGACTCAATTATTGCCTGGTTCATTCCTTGTTCGCGAAGAGTGAGATAAAGGATATAGGAAAAATTAATCGCATTCTGGGAACGAATCATGGAACTATCTACAAAGCCTGCCGAACGCAGGATCATTATAAATTTCTTAAAGTTGTTTTCATTCATAAAATTTAACACGCCTTCGCGTAAAAGGTGAAACGAACTCTCGGCAATTGTTTCTTCATATTCGCGTGTTTCAAAATTTCTACCTGAAAGCAACGCAACCAAATCTTGTAAACGCCCGCGTTTAAATTTTGAAGTAAACGCAACTCGAAGCATATCAGTGTA
>CAYLYM010000004.1:0-27685 GCA_964387645.1 uncultured Calditrichaceae bacterium
CTTTATTATTAGCTAAGGCACGTGCAAGCTCTTCCACGTCTACTTCTAACACCACATGCATACCGCCCTGTAGATCCAAACCTAATTTTATGGATTTATCTAATAGATTCTCATAGGCCTTTGGATCTTCAATTTTAAGCCTTTCTTTGTCAGCTTTGTCTAGTAAATAATTGAACTTTATGGTAGGATAAAGAAGATAAAGGAACAGTAAAACAAAAAAAACAATTATACCTATCTTAATCATTGTATTTCGGCGCATCCGTAGTTTAACCTCCGTGATTACTCATTATCTAAAATATTGCTCTAAAACAACTAACATAAAATTAGCAAACAGTGAATATACTGGAGTCCATAAAAAAAGTCAATTGAAAAAAAATTGTATGATTTTTATAAACTTTAAAAAATTGTAATTTAAACATCATATTTGTTGCATATAAAATTTAAAACGATGTATTTTAAATTGTACAATTAAAAAAATCAGAAAATGAAGTGGAAATATAAAGTTCATCTACGCTATAAGATGATAAATTTCAGGAAAAAATTTCAGGAAAATAGTATATTATCTATGCTAAATAAAATCTCATAACACATCCTATAATTAAAATTAACAATTACTTTTATTCGTCGAAATTTATAGTAAGATATTTAATCCATAAAAGAAGGTTCATTACAAAAACACTTTCTTTAACTTGCATGTTCCTCAATATAAATTATTTAACCAGAAAAATAAAATAGATTTCTTCTCTTCGATTGAAATTATAGAATATCCTTCAGTTTTTCACTGGATTCTCGCATCTTTTATATCATGTAGAACTAATCGAAGATTTATCAATTTCCGGGCTTTCCCTCCGTTTTCTTGGCTTCAATCTAATAGTAACAGCTTTTTTATATATAATCCACCTATCAATTTTCAGACAAAATCTTGCCTATCTGAAAAACAGCTTTTTTTACAGCAGGAGTGCGGTAAGGTTGGATGCTTTGATCAATTTTTACAATAAATCCTTTTGGATGCCGAGCAATCAAAATAAAAAAAATTTGTTTATAACCCGAATCCACTGCAACTGTCTCTAAAAGGAATTCCTTAAAATGATTATCTGAATACACTTTCTTGATATTAAAAACCAATCCCTCTTCTTTATAAAGAGTATCTTTTAGTTTGAAAATTTGTGCTGGGTGCAATTCTTTTTCTATGATAACATGTGGCATTTCAGTATTCTCCAGAATTCTATTAATTGAACAAAATTGTTGTTTCCGCACAACAACTCTATAAATAGCTCGACCCAATTTCCGCCATTTACGTTCATATTTGGTAGTTACAGACCTCACTGGATTTTCCTCAATTTCAGCTACAGCAAAGAAACCAGATTTTTTTAACAAGAGTTGTACCTCTTCAGCATACCATAATTGATCAGTAACGATTTCAAAGATACCATCTTTCTGCAAAACTGCCGCAAGAGTTCTGGTAAATTCTGGGGTCATTAACCTGTGATGACGATGCTTGTCTTTAGGCCAAGGATCGGGGAAATTGGTCATCACGTAATGCAAACTTTCATCAGAAAATAGCTCCCGAATAACGAACCGGGCATCGTCACGAATAACTCGTACATTCTGAACATTATACTGAAAAAGACGGCGTTGTATTCTTGCGACAGACTCTAACGCCATTTCAATGCCAACAAAATTCCAATCTGGATGGGATTGCACCCAGGATATTAAAAATTCACCATTTCCACAACCAATTTCGATTGCTAACGGCGCTTGACAACCGAATATTTGTTTCCAATCAATGGGATACTGCTCAAAATATCGGGGATTAATTTCGTATTTTAAAAATTGTGCCGTTTTCATAATAGTTAACAAATTTATTAATTGTTTTATATAATCACAATTAGAATTTCAGAAGATGGATCATTTGAGAGAATTATTTCTATTGCGTTTTCTTACAATTCCTATTAAATAGCAGTTTCTCATTATTTGTATAACTTAAATATTTTTATTTTAGTAATTACTAAAAGATTAAACCCAATTTCTAATAAAAATCTCAGACTACGTATTTAAAAACTATTTCAATGGACAATTTGGCATAATAAATATTTAAGATTATGTATCTTTCTGAGAGTGAAAAATTTTGGTTTGATAGTCCTGAAAAATTTCCATCCATGCTTGAACCAATGATAATAATTTACTCATACCAATAAATGAAATCTGCCAGTACCCCTATAGACAACTTCAACTCCTACTAGAAGAGGAATCTGCATTCGATAAATTACAACCGAATACCAACCCTATCATTTCCCGTCAGCAAATTGCTTATTCCCAACACATCGGTATTCTTAATAAAGATGTCATTTCTGAAAAGGATAATAGCATATAGAGACTACATCTTGAAATAATATGCAGTTGTTTTGAAACAATATTTAGATATTACCTCTCAATTATCACCCATAAATCTTTTATAGATCAAAATTTAAATTATCCTTGAAAAGATGAATAAATTTTACTTATTTTTTAAAAATTTAAAACTAGATCAGGAGCTACTAAATGGAATTAAAAAATTCTTTAAATGGTCAACTTGTCTTGGATGGTGAGCATCTTACGCTAATGGATTTGGTCAAAGCTGCACGAACGCCACTATTAAAATTAAGTATTTCCGCTCAGGCCAAGGAAAGGATTCTGCGAAGCCGGGCCTGGGTAGATCAAATCCAAAAGAGTGGAAAACCAATAGTATATGGAGTTAACACCGGTTTCGGTTCATTAGCCACCGAATCAATTAGTAAAACACATTTAAAAGAGTTACAACGCAATCTGGTAATGAGCCATGCTTCTGGAACGGGAAATCCCTTACCCATTGATATTGTGCGTGGCTCAATGTTACTGCGTGCAAATACTCTAATTAAAGGCTTTTCGGGCATCCGGTACGAGGTCATCGACACATTATTACAGATGTTGGAAAAAGGTGTAACCCCCTGGATACCAGAACAGGGTTCAGTGGGCGCCAGCGGAGATCTTGCGCCATTATCTCATTTAGCATTGGTTATGAGTCGGAGTACCAATGTAATAGATAAGGAAACGTCCGGCAGGGCATATTACTACCATCGAGACGTTGAGGAATGGGAGTTGTTAGAGGGATGGGAAGCCATGGAATTTGCTGGAATTCCTCGGGTCATTTTAGAAGCAAAAGAAGGATTAGCCCTAACAAACGGCACCCAAATCTCTACATCGATTTTAGCCCTTTGTTTACACGATGCCATACAGTTAGTCAAACATGCCGACATTGCAATGGCAATGAGTTTTGAAGCGCTGGAAGGTATTTCATCGGCCATGGCTGAACAATTACATAAACTACGACCACATCCGGGACAAATACATACCGCCAACAACATCCGGCGTCTTACTAAAGGAAGCAAATTATTAGATCGCTGTCCTGAAAAAGTGCAAGATGCTTATAGCCTGCGATGCCATCCTCAAGTAATGGCCGGTGTCCGTGACACCTTCGATTACATTAAAAGTGTTGTCGAAATAGAAATGAATTCTACCACTGATAATCCCATTATTTATCCTGAACTGCCTGGTCCTAACAAGTCACTTTCAGGCGGTAACTTTCATGCTCAACCTATTGCATTTGCATCAGATTTTCTCTCCATTGTTCTTTGTGAGGTTGGGAGCATTTCCGATCGACGGATTTTCCGGTTATCCGATAAAAATTTAAATAATGGATTGCCCTCATTCCTCACTGTCAATCGTGGGCTTGAAAATGGGTTAATGTTAGCTCAATACACCGCTTCGGCCTTGGCCTCCGAAAACAAATCGCTGGCCCACCCAGCTAGTATCGACTCTATCCCCACATGTGAAAATCAGGAAGATCACGTAAGTATGGCACCGATTGCCGCACGTAAAGCCAGGCAAATTCTTGAAAATGTTCAAAAAATCATAGCTATTGAATTTATTTATGCAGCTCAAGCAATTGATTTAAGATTAAAAAGACATTCCCAATTTGAAAAGGAAGATATGCTGGGAAAAGGTACACGTATAGCTTACCAACTTATTAGAGAATATGTTGATTTTCTTGATTCAGATCGCCCACTTTACCCGGACATTGATAAAGTTTTCAATTTAATCAAAAGTGAAGATATAGTAAAAACAATAGAAAAAGAATTAGGACCTCTATAGGTTAATTTTTAATCTTCCCAGGTATTTCTGTTAAAATAGAAATTAAGGAAAAGACGGATTATTAAAATCCGTCTTCAGTTTATTCCTCATATAAAATTTTCATTAAGTTCCTTTAGCCTGGTCATAAAACAGTGTGTAAAAAGGATTTTCAAAATTGTATTCATCTACTAATTCCAGATAATCATCAAACCAATATGCTTCTGGATTTCTCCTGAAAATCATAAGACGGGCTTTTTCTTCTGGATTTGCCGCCCGATGATATCGCATGATGATGTTATTATCAGTTAAACCAAGAATTTCGATCTTCCCTGTTGCATGAGACATAACAAAACGGGCTCTTTTCGCTAAACCCGAACATTTCATGCGAGCCTGCTCGAAAATTTCCAATCCTTCTTCAATTGGAACAGAAAACATTTTGTTGCCTGCTGTTGGCCGACACTGAAAGAGATAATAGGGTGGAACACCAACGTAAGATAACTTATTGAATAACATAGCCAATACTTCGGGATCATCGTTAATACCTTTTAAAAGGGGTGTCTGATTAGCTAAATTTACTCCTGCCTTTTGCAACATGCTAATGGCTTTTATAGCTTCAGGAGTTAATTCTCTGGGATGGTTAAAATGTGTCATTATATAAATTTTTTTCTCATCCGTACTAAAGGTGCTTAGCATTTCGATCAAATCAGGATCGCCAATTATCCGAAATGGATTAAATGCAGGTAATTTACTTCCTATTCGAATAATTTGCACATGATCTATCTCTCGCAATTTTTTAATAACACTTCCCAATTTTCGCGTAGACATTACTAGTGGATCACCACCAGTAAGCAGTACATTATTGATTTCTTTATGCTCTCTGATATAATCCAGTGCTTTCTGAATATTTCTGGACACTTCATCATTATCATTCATAAACAGACGTTTACGAAAACAAAACCGACAATAAGCTCCACAGACATCATTCATTAAAATGAGAGCTGTATATTCATATTTATGTTCTAATCCGGGTATTTTAGTATATTTACATTCTTCAGAAGCATCTAATTTGCCCCAGACTTCTAATTCTTCAACACTTGGAATCACTAACCGACGAATTGGATCGTCTGGATCATCCCAATTAATCAATTGTTGATAGTAGGTATTTGTTCGAAATGCAAATTTTTCAGTAACTTCTTTTAATTTTTCTTTTTCCCCATCCGAGAGGTGAGGAATTTTTTCTATCCTTGTAATATACAATGGTTGATTTTGAATCATAAATTAATCCTCCTTTTTTTCGTCCATTATCCATCCTTGGTCCATCAGATTTCCATGACGTCTTAATTAACAATGATACCAACCATACAACCTAATAAATATTCTGTTTCGAACTCTCGAAAATAAAGTCCTGTCATCAGAATTCCTCTCCACCGAACTCCTGATCAAGAGAGATTGAACTAACGTTTTTTCTGTAATTGCGCAGCCAAACTTACTGAATAAATTAAAGAAGTTAAAAATCCTGAAATGAACCGAATGAACCTGGAGTGTCCCAGAATTATTCGGTTTGAAACATTATTTTGTAGTTTATTGCTTTTTAATATAAGATAAAATATTGAACAATTCAACCTAAACTCAAAATTTTCTGTAATATACGAAAAATCAAAATCACACTCTCTAATCCTATTTATATTCTTTTTTATCGGCAATTTTTAGAAAATTTTCAGATAATATCTTATAAAAATTATAAATGATAAAAATAATTAGAGACGGAATTCACAAACTCAATTTAAACTTCTCGCTCATTCTGTTATTTATAAGGACAATCGGCGGATATCTAGGACTCGGAAAAATCAATTATTTATTTTTTGATTAGAAAACACATTTTTCTGTTCTTGATACTATTGTGTTATTTTCCTTAAATTTCAATGTAAATAATAGAAATTAAAATAAAAAAGAACAACAAGAGGACAATCATGATGCGAGAAATCAGGGCGCCTCGGGGGACAAAATTGAATACAAAAGGTTGGCACCAGGAAGGCGCTTTGCGTATGTTAATGAATAATTTAGATCCCGAGGTTGCAGAGAACCCACAGGAATTGGTTGTTTATGGTGGCACCGGTAAGGCTGCCCGGAATTGGGAATGCTTTAATGCAATCGTCAAAGCTTTAAAAGAATTGGAAAACGACGAAACGCTTTTAGTACAATCAGGAAAACCAGTAGGTATTTTTAAAACACATTCATATTCTCCGCGGGTTTTGATTGCCAATTCCAACCTGGTTGGAAAATGGAACAACTGGGAATATTTTAGAGGTTTGGAGCGCAAAGGATTAATCATGTATGGCCAAATGACCGCTGGAAGTTGGATTTATATTGGCACACAGGGTATTTTACAGGGGACCTATGAAACTTTTGCTGCAGTGGCTCGCAAAAGGTTTAATGGAGATTTGACCGGAACACTAACCCTTACCGCTGGACTGGGGGGCATGGGAGGCGCTCAACCGTTGGCTGTTACCATGAATAATGGCGTAGCTATCGTTGTTGAAGTGGATGAAAATCGTATTCAACGCCGTTTAAAAACGAAATACCTGGATGTGATGGTACGGGATCTGGATAAGGCTCTCCGATTAGCTTTCGAGGCCAGAAGTCAAAAACGACCACTCTCCATCGGATTATTAGGCAATGCCGCTGATATTTTTCCGGAATTTGTAAAAAGGAACATTACTCCAGACATCGTTACCGATCAGACTTCTGCACACGATGAATTAAATGGATATGTTCCTGCTGGAATATCTTATCAGGAAGCACTTGAATTGCGCAAAACCGACCCGGATAAATATATCGCCCTGGCTTACGAAAGTATGAAGAAGCATTGTGCAGCCATGTTGGAATTGCAGAAACGCGGTGCAGAGACTTTTGATTACGGAAACAACCTTCGCGGCCAAGCACAGAAAGCTGAATTAAAAAATGCTTTTGATTATCCCGGTTTTGTACCAGCTTATATTCGGCCATTATTCTGCGAGGGAAAAGGTCCCTTCCGCTGGGCAGCTCTCTCTGGCGATCCTGAAGATATTTACCAGACAGATGAATTGATTAAAGACCTATTCCCGGAAAATAAGCCCCTGATTCGATGGATCGATATGGCGCAGAAAAAGGTCAAATTTCAAGGACTACCTTCCCGGATTTGCTGGTTAGGTTATGGCGAGCGAGTCAAAGCCGGTTTGGCAATGAATGAATTAGTGAAAAAAGGTGAAATTAAAGCACCCATCGTCATTGGTCGAGACCACCTGGACTGCGGATCCGTGGCTTCGCCTAATCGTGAGACTGAAAACATGAAAGATGGCTCCGATGCCATTGCTGACTGGCCTTTGCTCAATGGCATGCTCAATGTTGCCTCTGGCGCTTCTTGGGTTAGTATGCATAATGGAGGCGGTGTAGGAATTGGACTATCTCAACACTCAGGCATGGCCATGGTTGTGGACGGAACTGACGAAACGGTCCGGCGCATCGAACGGGTATTAACCAATGATCCAGGCACCGGTGTCGTACGCCATGCTGATGCGGACTATGAAGAAGCCATTGAATTTGCCAAAAAACACCAGATAAAAATTCCCATGTTAAAACATTCATAATATTGTATCTAAAAATAGCAAAAATTTACTCAATTTTAAAGACCTTCAGATCCCGAAGAAGGAGATTCAGGATATTTGGATACATTTAAATTTTTCAAGATAATGTTTCTGAAAATGTCGGCGTAATTCTTGGTGGATTGGTAGTCTTAGATGCGGATCGGACTGAATAATAGAAAACGCATCTTTTCTTGCGGCTTCAATTATTTTGCGATCGGAAATCAGGTCAGCAAATTTAAGATCGGGTAAACCGTGCTGACGTGTGCCAAAAAATTCTCCGCTACCACGTAGTCGAAGATCTTCTTCAGCAATTCTAAATCCATCGGTGGTATTTTCCATAAGTTGCATTCTTTGCCGGGCTACTTCGTTAATTTTTTTCGGGGTAATAAGAATACAATATGATTTTTTCTGCCCTCGGCCCACCCGACCACGAAGTTGATGCAACTGACTCAGGCCAAATCGCTCAGCATGCTCAATCAACAAAACCGTGGCATTAGGAACATCCACACCCACTTCCACAACAGTCGTACTCACCAGGATTTGCACAAACCCTGATTTAAATTTTCTCATGGCATCTTCTTTTTCCTCACTACGCATCCGACCATGTAGCAAAGCCAACCGCAATTCAGGGAAAACACGATCTTGCAAATACTGAAAACTCTCGGTGGCGGCTTTTAAATCAACTTTTTCTGATTCTTCAACCAAAGGATAAATGATGTAAGCCTGTTCTCCAGACTGAACTCTCTGCCGAATAAAATCGTATACAGCCGGAAGTTTTTCCTCAGTCCGCCAAAATGTTTGAACTGGCTGGCGCCCAGGTGGCATTTCATCGATGATGGAAACATCTAAATCACCATACAATGTCAGAGCTAGGGTGCGAGGAATGGGCGTGGCAGTCATAACCAAAACATGCGGATTCCAACCCTTTTTAACTAATTCCCCCCTCTGCAAAACTCCAAATCGATGCTGTTCATCGATGATCGCCAATCCCAATTGTTTAAACAATACATTTTCCTGTACCAGGGCGTGGGTACCGATGACCAGATCCACCTCACCTTTTTGAAGAGCATTCTGTACTTCTTTTTTCTTGTGATTTTTTAATGAACCGACCAAAAGTTCAATTTTAACCGGGAAGTCCTCTAACCAATCGCGAACATTCAGATAATGCTGTTCTGCCAGAATCTCAGTTGGGGCCATTAAAGCTACCTGATAACCATTTTCGATGGCAATCATAGCAGTAATCATAGCTACTAATGTTTTCCCGGAACCTACATCCCCCTGCAAAAGCCGATTCATCGGTTTGCCGCTTTTCAGATCCTCATAAATTTCTCTTAACACGCGTTTTTGCGCTCCGGTCAGTTTGTAAGGTAATTTATTTAGAAATTTACGGATCTCTTCTCCACTGGTTTGCATACGAATGCCCTGAACTGGTGAACGTTGATGATAATACCTGAGAGCCATTAACAGTTGTAGATAAAAAAGCTCTTCGTATTTGAACCGGCGCAGGGATTGTTGGATATCTTCCATCTTTTCTGGAAAATGAATGCACCTATAGGCTTGTTGGCGATTCAACAGGTGATATCGTCCTAATACGTTTTCCGGAAGATTTTCTGGTATTTGATGGCTGTATTTCTCCAATGCATTATGAATAAGACGTCGAAAAGTTCGAGAAGTTAATCCATTATCTTTAAGTTGCTGAGAACCCGGATAGAGAGGAATAATTTGACCGGTGTGTAAGGGTTCTTTTGACTCTTCAATGATATCAAAATCGGGATGAATCATTTGCCAACCACGAAAAAAACTAACTTTCCCACTAAAGGCGACTTCTTGACCCGGTTCAAAAATCTTTCTAAAAAAATCTATCCGATTAAACCATACGCCGGCTAACCGGCCTGTACCATCATAAATTATCACAATTAAACGGCGACGCGGCCGGGCAATGATTTCTTTATGTATGATTTTACCAATAACCGTGGTTTCCTGGTCAACATTTAAATGATTGATCGGATCGATGCGGCTGCGATCTAAATAACGCCGAGGTATAAAATCCAGTAAATCCTGGACGGTATAAATTCCAGCTTTTTTGAGATGCAGGGCACGAACTTCCCCCACGCCTCTTACATACTGAACATCAATTTCGTCTATTGCTTGCTTTGGAAATGCCATCTTAAAGGAAGGTTTCAGGTGTTTAACGATTGAATTTTCTCTTCTCGTTCAATCATTCCATCCATAAGATGAATCACCCGATGCGCTTTTCTGGTAAACATTTCATTGTGCGTAACAATTATAAAAGTCTGCCGATATTTTTCATTCAGTTTAAGAATTAACTCAAATAATGCATGGCTATTTTGAGTATCCAAATTACCCGTCGGCTCATCAGCTAATACAATCTTCGGATTATTCATTAACGCCCGTGCAACAGCAATCCGTTGGAGTTCACCACCAGACAATTGATTTGGCCGATGATGTAGCCGTTCCGAAAGCCCCACTTCATTTAGCAGTTGTTCGGCTCGCTTAATTTGTTTCTTCCAATCGCTATTTCCAATCATTGCAGGAATAAGAAGATTTTCCATGGCAGTAAACTCTGGTAGCAAATAATGAAATTGAAAAACAAAACCAATATTTTTA
This sequence comes from uncultured Calditrichaceae bacterium, assembly GCA_964387645.1. Lineage (GTDB taxonomy): Bacteria > Calditrichota > Calditrichia > RBG-13-44-9 > RBG-13-44-9 > CAYLYM01. The sequence continues at coordinate 10,401 of CAYLYM010000004.1, forward strand.
TTGCGAAAAATGGCAATCTCAGCTTCTTTCATCAAGGAAATGTCACACCCATCTATATAAACTTTACCAGTGGTCGGTTTATCTAGCGTTCCTAAGATATGTAAAAGTGTACTCTTTCCAACCCCCGAAGGTCCCATAATAACCAGAATTTCTCCCATTTGCACTGATAAATTAATCCCTTTTAAAACTTTTAATAATTCTGGACCTGATTGGTAGTGTTTTTCAATCTGTACAGCTTCTAATATGGTTTTTTCTGAACTCATTTTATCACAGATTATAAATTTTTTACTTTTATTCTAACAAATCTCCATATTAAGTAAAGACATTTTCTTATGAGCTAATTATTCATATCGAATAGCTTCAACAGGTTCCAATTTAGAAGCACGATATGCAGGATACACCGAAGCAGCTAGACATAAAAAAATAGCAGCTATAGCAATAACAATAAAATCGAGCGATTGCATTTTTACAGGCAATTTGTCAATCATGTAGATGTCAGAAGGGAGCCGAACGATTCCCAGGGTTTCTTGAAGATAACAAATGACAAAACCAATCAGACTACCCAGGGCTGTTCCAATCAGTCCAACAATAGTCCCCTCTAATAGAAAAATTCTCATGATTCCAGAGGCTGTAGCTCCCATGCTCTTTAATATACCAATCTCCCGAGTTTTTTCCATAACAATCATAATCAGCGAACTGACAATATTAAAAGCTGCCACCAAAATGATAAGACAAAGTACCACAAAAGCACCCCATTTTTCGATAGTCATCCAACTATACAGGCTTCGGTTAAGTTCAAACCAGGTGCGTGCAGTATAAGGATAACCGCCGATTTTTTTTTCAATTTTAGGCGCAATATCTGCAGCCAGATTATAATGATCTAATTTAATTTCAATCCAGGAAGCTGAATTAGGCATTTTGAACAGTTTTTGTCCTGACTTTAACGGGATATAAGCGGTAACTTTATCATATTCATAAAAACCAATCTCACTGATTCCGGTTACTACAAATTGCATAGGACGTGGTGGAGTTAAAATATTGGCATCCCTTGGAATAATAAACAATGTCACTATATCCCCTGGCGCAAATATGAGCAAGCTTTCGGCTAAATATCGTCCTAAAACAATTCCAGGATATTTACGCCCTTTAACCTCAACAGAATCGAAACTGAATTCCCCACTAACGATGCTGTTGGGAACCTCGCTCACATCCCCAATTGTCTTAGAATCGACCGCTCGGATAAGGCAGGGTTGATTATTATTCTTCGACCGAATAACGCCTTCTCGACTTATAACTGGTGAAGCCCCAGCAACTCTGGGAATGCTAAGAACACTATCAATCAAAGCCTGATAGTTTTGAATGGGCTCGGCATAGAACTTTCGTAATTGAATATGGGCATCGGCATTGATTAAACGAGTCCGAACTTCTTCTTCAAAACCATTAAAAGAAGACAAAACAATATTTAATGCTGCTACACCGATCGTAACACCAACAATAGAAACATAAGTAATAATAGAAATAAAACCTGTTTTTCTTTTAGCCCGGAAATACCGTCGGGCAATAAATGATTCGTATCCCATAAAAGGTTAATTCATTTTCTTATTTAAATTTATTGATTGATAAAAGTGATATTTTTTATTCACAAATATTGATATCAACCTTGTTTTTCTCATCACATCACTTTTCCGGACGCATGTGTGGGAAGAAGATCACATCGCGAATAGAAGGTACATTCGTCAAAAGCATGGTCAAGCGGTCGATACCCACTCCCAAACCAGCAGTTGGTGGCATACCATATTCCAATGCTCTTAGAAAATCTTCATCCAATACCTGTGCTTCTTCGTCACCTTTCGCACGCAATTCCATCTGAGCTTCGAATCTTTGTCTTTGGTCTAACGGATCATTCAATTCACTAAAGGCGTTACCGATTTCTTTTCCAGCAATAATTGGTTCAAATCGTTCCACCAAACGCTCATTGTTACGATGTTTCTTTGCCAATGGCGACATTTCTATAGGATAATCAACAATAAAAGTCGGTTGAACCAGATTGGGTTCAACATATTCTCCAAAAATTTCATCAATAATTTTTCCTGCCCCCCAGGAATCATCCACAGTAATTCCTAATTTTTCTGCCGTATTCCGTAACTCCTCTTCTGACAAATTGGAAATATCCACTTTTGCATATTGTCTAATACCTTCGAAAAGAGGTAATCTGCGCCAGGGAGGCGTCAGATCTATCTCCTGACCCTGATAATTTATTTTCATCGTGCCAAGAACCTGTAAAGCCACAGTTGAGATCATTTCTTCTGTCAGTTCCATCATCCAATTGTAATCTTTATAAGCCACATAAAGTTCCATCTGGGTAAATTCCGGGTTATGAAAACGATCCATACCTTCGTTTCGAAAGTCTTTTGCAAATTCATATACCCCATCAAATCCCCCAACAATCAAACGCTTAAGGTAAAGTTCGTTGGCAATCCTTAAGTATAGTTTCATATCCAGGGCATTGTGGTGTGTTACGAATGGGCGCGCTGTTGCACCTCCATAAATAGGTTGCAAAATTGGAGTTTCAACTTCAAGGTAGTTTCTATTATTTAAAAAATCGCGTATAGCAGTAATAATTTTCGACCTTTTTATAAAAACATCTTTTACGTCTGGATTTACGATTAAATCGACATATCTCTGCCGATAACGCATCTCCTTATCGGAAAATGGATCGTAAAGTATTCGTTGTCCATCAACAACTTTCTCCTTTACAATAGGTAATGGCCGAAGAGATTTACATAGGATTTCCATTTTCTCCGCAAGGATACTAACCTCTCCTGTACGGGTTTTAAATATCTTTCCTTCAACCCCAACGATATCACCAATATCCAACAATTTATAAAGCTCAAAAATTTTGTCGTCTACTACATCTTTTTTTAAGTAAATCTGAATTTTCCCTTGCATATCCTGAATATGAAAGAAAGCCGCTTTTCCCATTCGTCGATTAGACATAATCCTGCCGGCAACAGAAGCTCTTTGTCCCTCTAAATTTTCGAAATTATCGATAATTTCTTTCGATTTGTGGGTTCTATTAAAACTATATGGATAAGGATTAAAACCCAATTCTCTAATCTTTGCTAATTTTTCTCTCCGCTGTAACAATAACTGATTTAGCTCTTCCAATGCCAGTCTCCCTTGTTAAGTTAAACTAACACAAAAAACTCCGTTGAAATTAAAGAAAAAATATTCCTTAAACAATAAAGAAGAAAATCTATGACTTGATCATAACATTCTTCTTAAATTCTGGTTAGCAAATTAAATTTTGGTTAGCAAATAAAGTACTCATATAATATATTTTCACGATTCAAGTTCACAATCATACAAAATGGTTCGAATAATTTGTAGAAAATCCTTAGTTGAGTCACAAAATCTTTATAAAAATTCAAGAAAAATCTAAAAATAATTAAAAAATAAATTTTAAATTTCATGATTTAAATCTATTTTTTCCAAAAGTAGGAGCTTTATTTTACTTGACATCAAATAGGTTTAACACTAAATTTTTCTAACAAATAATTTAAATATTTAAAAAAACTAAAGCTATAGATAATTCTTGCCGATCATTTTTTAAATGTAATATGTATAAAAAAATTAATAAAAAAAGGAGTTCAACGTGAGTCAGGTTTTTGTTCGTGCCGATTCATTAGCGGATGTTATTTACGATGTAAAATTATATTTAACCGAATGGAAAGTCCTTTTTGCCTTAGATGGAACAATGGATAGCAAAACACTATCCTCTTTTCTAGATATCGAACAGAATGATGTTGAGAAAGCATTGCAACGACTAAAAGAATTGAATTTAATTTCTCCCGTTGGTGAAACTACAATTGTAGAAGAATCCAAACCAGAAGAAGAGAAGGAATTTGAGACAACACCTCAAGAGGCAGAATCCTCTTTGGAAGAAGTTACACAAGATAAGAGTATGGAAGAACATGAGAAAAAAGAAACGACAGAAGATAAAGAAAAATTCACCTTCGATGAAGAATCTACCGAGGGAGAGATCGAAGAGTTCAATTTAGCCGGCCAGGAATCCCCTGCAGAATTATCTACGAAAGAAAGTGTGGAAGAAGAACTAACTCTAAAGGAAGAGGAGGAAAAAAAGGACGAGGAAGAAGAAAAAACAGAATCAGAAGAAGATTTGGATCAATTGATAAATGATCTATTAAAACAAGAATCTGAAGAAACTTCTAATGAAAAATCTTCTTTGACTTCTGAGATGGATGTAACTGAAGAAACTGGCGAAAATATGCCCACTACTGAGGAAACAACTACTAAGGAAAAAACCAAAGATGAATTTGACTTTGGAGAAATTTTTGAAACAGAATTGGAAGAAACCGAACAATCATTAGAAGAGATGTTGGATACATTTGAAAAGGAGTCGGATGTAACAGAAGTTGAAAAAGGGGAAATAGAAGCGGTTCCACCTACCGAAGCTGCAAAGAAAACTATTTTAGTAGTGGATGATAGTGTTGTAATCCGAAAAATGGTGGAAATAGCACTAGAAAACGAAAATTATGAAATAGTAACGGTAGCCAACGGTAAAGATGCTCTTTCTTTTCTTGATAAAAAAGAACCTGATTTAATAATTCTCGATATCATGCTACCTGATGTCAACGGTTTAGATATTTTAAAAGCTATCAAGGCCAGCAAGAACATACCGGTTGTAATGTTATCGGCAAAAGACACACCGCGTGAAACAAGTAAAGCAAAAGAACTGGGTGCAGACGATTTTATCCCTAAACCTTTTAAAGACGAAGAACTTATTAGTAAAATTCACGAATTAATAGGTGAGTAAGTGTTGCTACCATGAGTAAAATCTTATTAATCGATGACAGCATCACTGATCGGATGCTTACACGTAAAATTCTGGAATCACACGGATACGAGGTTGTCGAATTGGACAATCCAGAAAATATTTTTAAAGTCGTGCTTAACCACAAACCTGACTTGATCCTGTTGGATATAGTGATGCCAATTAAAAATGGTTATGAGTTATGCCGTCAATTAAAAAATCAAAATCTAACACATAATATTCCGGTCATATTTATCTCATGCAAAGCCCAAAAGAGCGACATATTTTGGGGCAAAATGCAGGGAGCAGACGATTATTTACCTAAACCCTATGAATCTACCAAATTGTTGGAAATTGTCGAAAAACATCTGAATAAAAATCAGGACATTATGATAGATGGCTAAACAAAATACAGATTCCTTCCCAAAAGACCGAATATCTGTTATCGAAATCAATAGTATTTGTTTTGGTGTGGACATCTTAAAATCCCGAGAAGTTATTCCATTACCTAAAATAACACCCGTTCCTAACACTAAAGAATTTATCGTAGGGATCTTTAATCTAAGAGGCGAAATTTATCCCCTGGTGGATATTTCAACTATTTTAGGATTAAAGCCTAAATCCATAAATAATGGGGATATGGTAATTATTCTTGATGGCCATGATTTAACATTGGGAGTTTTAGTTGACCTAATCCATGGAGTCCAACATTTGAGTGCAGTCCAAATAAAGCCAGCTCATGGGATTGTTTCTAAAAAAATGGAAGAATTTATCGTAGGAGTTATAATAGAAAGATCTTTTGAAATATATCTTTTAGATGTCGACCATTTATTTGCTTCAGCGGAATTACGAACTTACGTCTAAGTTGGAGATGCAATAAATGAACCAGCATCGTTTTAACATTTTGTGGAAATTTTTTACCATTATAGGTTCTCTATTGCTTATAATAACTATTATTTTCACTAAAACTTATTTAAATCAGCAAAAAGAGAAACACGTTGAAAGTGCATTAAATTATTTAAAATTAGCTACTAATCTTACTGCCATGTATATTTCTGGTGAAGATATTACCAGTGCACTGGAAATCGAATCGACACAAACAGAGGAATTCACTCGCATAGACAAACAAATCCACCGTCAATACCAAATATTTAACCAGATATATACCCAATTCCCGATTGCAAGAATAAGTGTTCTCATCCCTGGAAATAACGAGGTAAAAATTTTTACTTCAACAAAGATACCGTTCCGTTTTTTAGAAAATGATTTTTGGTATTCTGAAATTGAACGTGTTATGACCCAAAATACCATCCAGATAAAGACAAATTTTATCGAACAGGGGGAATATTTTTACTCAGCTTTTGCACCAATCTTCAATACAAACCATTTAATTACCGGTATTCTCCGTGTCGACATGAGAAAAGCAAATATTCTGGCCAATGTACCAGATTTTTGGTCATACTTTGCTTTGTTTGGTTTAATAGCTCTGTTATTATCTTTCGGAATAAGTTTTACATTATCTAAAATAATAACCCGAGCAATAGATCGTTTTGTAGATTTTGTTAATCGAGTTTCTGAGGGGAATTACCATCTTCGATATGAATATCGTACTTTTGATGAATTGGATAAAATAGCCTATGCGTTCAATATAATGTTAGAAAAATTAGAAGGTTTGATTGAAACCGAAGCGGACAGAGACCGTTTACAGGCACAAATTACCAGCTTATTACGTATCGTATCGGCAGCAGCAGATGGTGATTTTACCGTTAGCGCCGAAGTAACTGCCGATACTTTGGGAGCCTTAGCTGATTCTTTCAACCTTATGATCCATGAACTGAGTAATTTGATTCGTGATGTACAAGAAGCTTCTGAGCAAATTTCAAGATCTACTGCTGAGATTTTAAAAAGTAGTGAAATTATGGCAGTAGGAGCAAAGAATCAGGCTCAAGATATTGAATCGACTTATAACGCAGTGAAAAATATGGCAGATATTGTTAAATATGCCAGCGAGCGATCAGGGCAAGCAGCAGAAACTGCCACAAAAGCAGCTGAAGTTGCACGAAAGGGAACTGAAATTGTCAAGCGGTCTATAGAGGGTATGCATCGAATTCGTGAAACGGTACAAGAGACGGCGCGTCGTGTAAGAGCTCTTGGCGAAAATACCCAAGAGATTGGTGAAATTCTTGAAGTGATAAGCGATATAGCAAATCGCACCAATTTATTAGGATTAAACGCAACAATTGAAGCTGCCCGAGCCAGCGAAGCAGGGCGGGGCTTTGCTGTGGTAGCAGACGAAGTGCGGAATTTGGCAGAACGTTCCAGTCAGGCAGCTAAAGATATTGCCGTATTGATCGAAAGTATTCAAGCTGGAACAGCCGAAGCTGTTATGGCCATGGAACATGGCACAGAAGAAGTTGTAAAGGAAACCAAACGGGTGGATGAAGCAGGAAGCGCTTTAAAAGAAATTCTTGAAATGGTCCAGGAATCCGCAAAATTGATTAATGAAATTTCTGAAGCCTTTCAGCATCAAACAAAAGTTAGCACCGACATAGCTAAAGCTATGGAGCGGGTGGCTATTATAGCCCATGAAACAGATATCGGTGCACAAAAGTCTAAAAAACTTTCAGAAGAAATGGCTCTGCAATCCAGAAGATTAAGTGAGGCTGTTTCGAAATTCCGTTTACCCAGTCCATACAAAAATGCGACTCGTTAATATTAAGTAAATTTATTAATAAAAAATAAAAATAGGGACAGACATGAATTACACACATCCTGTCGATTTCGAAACTTTCTACTTCATGAGTTTGCTCGAGTGTATAAAAAAGGAAGCTACAAATAAATATTCTGGTTCATTGTTAGAAAATCTGAACAATTTTACAGAATTCTTACTATATGATCAGGATCCGCTTACGAAGATCGAAGAATTAGCCAAAATTAAGGATACCAGTGATATCTCTATCTTCTTCTTTGATTTGCTCGATAATATGCGTAAAACCACTCCCGAAGATGCCTTTGAGAAAATTCCTGAATACACCTCAACATTTCTTGACATGTTTAAAGAGCTGGCAAAAGATCTGAGCTGGCAAAATAATGTAATGGAAAAAATCTCGATAGAACTAACCGGAACTGGTGAAACTTTGGCTTTTTCAGATTTTATCTTTCATGAAATAAAAACTATTTTGCTTGAAAAATTTGAGAAAGAAAAACCAGAGGCTACTTCTCTTCTTAAGAATTATTTTGAGAAAATTACCAATGAAAATCATTTAAAAAAACATAACGATATCTTTCGGAATGTCAATAAAATCAAACCATTAATCGAACTCATCGAAAGTTTTTTTCCTGAACAATGGATAACTGTTGATTTAAATGTATACATTCAAGATTTCTACAAAAAAATCGAACACCTGGCTGAGTCGTTCATTCATTTAGCAGATTCTGATTTTGAAATTTTTCAAAAATATTGCCTTGGAGAAACCATTCCTGCTAAAAAAACTACAGAAACAATTGAAGAACTCGATCAAATGGTTCAATCTGCACGCCAATTCAAAGAAAAAAAACGAACCAAATCCAAGCTTACTGAAGAAGACCAACAATTACGTTTTTTACTCCGGGAATATCTCATCCACGAATTTGAAAGTTTGAATACTGAAATAAAATTAGGCATTTTTGAGTTAAACAAAAATCCGGCTGATAATGAAAAACAAAAATTAATTTTAAATAATATTAAAATTATGAAAGACCTGGGCAAGATCCATAAGTATAGTGGCATTGAAGAGATTAACGAGGAAATCTATAAATTTTTAGAAAATTATTTACCTAAAAATCAACAATGGACTGACGAGTCCATTCAGGCCATTGAAAAACTGTGTAAAGGTTTTGTAAAATATATTGATTTAGTTTTAAATGATAAAGAGGCTGAAGGCAGAGCATTACTAAATGAATCTAAAGAAATATTTTTGAATTCATTAAAAACACCTGAAGAAAAACCAACTTCAATTTCACTTGTAGATAAAGATAATATAACACAAATCTTTAGCGATGTTAATTCCAGATACTTAAAGCAATTGCTAAACCAATTCCAGAATTTAATCACGCAGGATGACAAGTCAAAATTTGCCAGAAAAATTATTGCCCATCTGGATCATTTAAAATTCTGGTATAACATTTTTAAATTACAAAAGCAAGCAGAAATTTCTCAAATACTTTTAACATCCTTCAACGATCCCCGATCATGGGATCATCTAATTGAACAAAAAAATATCGTGCAAAAAATATTGACCACTTTGTCTGATGACTTATTTACCACTGAAGAAAATGAATGGATAGACCTGATAGAAAAGTTTCAGGCTTCAGTTACCTTTAAAGAAACTGAAGAAGCAGTTTCAATTGAAGAATCTCTGGAAGCCTACTGTGATGTTACTCTTCGATACTTGGATAAAATATTAGAAAGTCTCAAAAATGAACAGATAGATGCAGAATCAACCTTTCAGGAAAAATTAGAATCAAATATTCAGCAAATTTTGGAAAATAGTTATTTCATTAAAAACAAGAACTTACAAAAACTATGGGATTTTATTTTAAAGAAACTAAGAGAGAGTGTAAATTTAAACTGCGAGCAGAAAGAATCTTTCCGTAAAAAATTAATCCCAATTTTTGAAAAAATTTCTAAGAATGTATCCGAATTGCCTAATACATTTGATACTGAAGAGCTGATAGAGCAAATTAACCAACAATTTGAATTGGCTCAGTCTGAAAAAGTGGAAGTTACCAAGGATAAAGAGGAAGCCAAGATAGACCATATACCTGACTCTGTCGAAGAAAATATCCCACCTCGAGAAGCTTTTGTTGATGAAGAACTTAAATCTGTCTTTAAAAAGGAATCGCTAAAATATCTGGATGATATATATGAACACTTGAACAGTTTAAAAAAGAATTTAACAAACAGGGATGCTCTTTTTGGTTTAGGAAATATCACCCATACCTTGAAGGGATCGGCTCAAATGCTCAGCCAGCACCATATTGCAGAAATCGCCGGACCGTTAGAAGATCTTGTAGATTTAATAGGTGAAGGAAATGTTCAAATCAACCAAGATTTTTTAACGCTTTATGAAGCAGCGGTTGATCTAATCAAACAACGCCTGGATGTCCCAGAGACAGACGCCAGTAAAATTCTAAAAGATATTAATGATTATATAGAAAAATATTCAATTTCTGTAGCCCCCTCTGAAGTTTCGGAAAAGATTGCTGAGGAAGCTACAACATCTGATTACATAGAAGAAATTGTAAAAGAAGAGGAACTAACTGAAAAAGAAGAGGCAGAAAAAGAAGAGATAAAAGAGGAAGCAATTGTTAAACTTAGCGAAAGCGATCCTGAACTTCTGGAAATTTTCCGAAATGAGACGCAAGCTGACCTGGATGAAATTGAAAAGAATTTAACCCTTATTGAAAAATTCACATATGATAAAAAGACTATCCAAACCCTGGATCAGGCAGTACATGAAGTGCGAGCTGCTGCCAAGATGTTGGGATTTTCGGAAATCGGTACCGTGATGGATAAAATGGAACAGACTATTGAAGGTCTTGCTAAAAAAGAAATTGCTGACTGGAGTGAATATATTCCACCTTTGCGAAAGAGTATACAGGTTGTTCGGGATTTATCTGAAAAATCGCAGGTACCAACTGAAATCTATCGCAAGACACTTACTACTCTTGAATCGATGCTTGCGCAAATTGAAGCCACTGAAGAAACGCTAAAAGCCAAAGAACCAGAGACTACTGCTATAACTGAAGAGCAAAAAGTCCTAGAACCCTCTAAACAAGTATTGGATGCATTTATTCAAGAATCCCGGGAATATTTGGAAGATATCAATTTCTTATTAATGAAAATAGAAAAAGATCCTGAGAATAAAGAACTTTCGCATCATCTAATGCGCAGTTTACACACCTTAAAGGGTTCAGCAGCGATGGTCTATCAAGAACCCATAGAAAAATTAGCCCATTTAAGTGAAGATATCATTGAAAAGTTTAATGAAAAAGATGAGGCCATATCACAAGAAGCAATAGATTTATTATTTGAGACGGTAGATGAGATCGAATTTATTGTAGATGCTTTAGCCAGTGGAGTAAAAGGGAAGACAAAAAATTACCAAGAGTTATTAAAGAAACTAAAAACTTTCTACACTGAAAGTTTTCGCGCCGCAACCGTTCCCATTGAAGAACATGAAGAGAAGATCATTCCGGTTTCTGAAGCAGAGAAGGAAGAAAAAAAAGAATTTCTTTCTATTACAGATACTTTAGAAAAATTACGACCAGCCCCAAAAGATGCTTATGTAAGATTACATGTAAAACAGATGGACAAATTGTTAAACGAAGCAGCAGAATTGGTTATCAACCATACACAATTAAAAACACAGATTGATAAATTTAAAAATTATTTGCCACGCATTGAAATGGGAAGCAAAAATTTACAAAACATTTTGTGGTACCTGGAAACAATCATTAATGAGGAGCAGCGGATAATTGAGGTAACCCAACCTTACATTCAGAGTAATCCTTCAATAGAACAATTTCAGAAAAATCAATTGGATAATATAAAACGTTCCCTTCACAATCTTAGAGTAATCTACAACGATATAGTTCAAGTTGCCCAGGGAATCAAAGAATCCAGCAAGATGTATGAAGAACAAGTGCACAAGGTTACCCAATTGAGCACACACATTCATGAAGAGATCATGCAAGCTCGATTGGTACCTATTGCCATACTATTCCAACGTTTCCACAGACCCTTACGAGACTTGGCCCATAAGAACAAGAAAAAGATTATACTTTATACTGAAGGCGAAAACACTGAATTAGATCGTGTTTTAATTGAAGAACTCTATGAACCACTACTTCACATCTTACGAAATGCTATTGATCATGGTATTGAATCTCCAGAAGAGCGAATTTTAAAAGGTAAACCTAAAGAAGGACTCATTAAAATCAAGGCCAGACAGGAACGAAACTTTGTCAACATTGAAGTTGAAGATGACGGTAGAGGAATCGATATAGAGAAAGTTCGAAAAAAAGCTGTGGAGATGGGGTTACTGGATGCCAGAGAAAGTGATAAATTGACCGATTCCGAAATTTTTGAATATTTAACATATCCAGGTTTTTCCACCGCTGATACTACGACAACTATAAGCGGACGGGGAGTAGGTTTAGATGTGGTACGAAATCAAATACAAAAAATTAAAGGAGATATTCGTATATATTCTGAAAAAGATAAAGGCACCCGTATTTTAATAAGAGTTCCAATCTCACTTACTGTAACCCAGGCCATGTTGGTAGAAGTGTCGGATCATATTTATGCCATTCCACTTTTGCAAGTAGAAGAAACAATTAAAATCACTATAAGAGATTTAGAATTGCACAATGGAATCTACTATATTCGACACCGGGGAAATCAAATTCCTGTTATATATATGGCCAACTTATTGCAAATCAGGGGTATGAAGAGAAGGCCAGTTTCAATCGTGGGGGAATATCCGGTGATTATTGTGCAGGACGAAGGTATTAAAGTTGCTCTGTTAATGGACAAAATCGTGCATAGAGAAGAAATTTTAATTAAATCTCTAGGTAAAAGTTTAAGGCGAGTTCATTATATTGCAGGTGGATCTGTATTAGCCGACGGCAAAGTAGTATTAGTTCTGGATGTTCCACAAATTGTTAAAGAAGCATACCGGTTAAAAGAGACAAAAGCTGCATTAAAATCTGAAGATTTGACAGATAAAGATACAGCCTTAACAGGACCACCATTAGCCGAGGCCAGATCAAAAAGATTGGGTCAGATAATCGAGAACCGTTATCCGAACGTCCTGGTTGTAGACGATTCTCTTAGCATACGAAAATTTCTGGCGGGAATACTGAAAGAAAAAGGTTACGAAGTTGAGATGGCTAAAAACGGATACGATGCCCTGGAAAAGATGAATCAGAGAAATTTTGACCTGATTATTACCGATCTGGAAATGCCTCATCTTTCCGGGTATGAACTAATTGAACAAATTCGGACAAATACGCGTTGGGACAATCTCCCAATTATTGTCCTAACTGGTCGCGCTAGTAAACATATTCAGCAACTGACAATGAACTTAGGGGCAGATGAATTTATCATTAAACCCTTTAAAGAAAATGAACTTATCGAAAAAATTGAAAAGTTCGTTCAAGTAAAAAATAAATAATTCTTGATAATTGCCCATAAGGAACTATAGTTTTAAAAGGTGGCGTACTAAAATAAAGAACGTCACCTTTTTTCATTTATGTCGAAAAGCCCCAAATAGATTAGTGAAGGAATTGTACATTACCATCTTACTGTTTTGGCTTTTATATAGAAATATTTTAAAATTTTAATTATATTTTAAATCTAGAGAGAATAAACTTTATGAAAGATGAGAGATTCAATTATTAAAAATATGTCAAATTAACCTGATTAAAAAGGACACATGTTTTCAGTCATTCCTTTATTAGCCTTAATTTTCCTATCATTACCTCTTTATGCCCAACATTATTTTTCAGGTTCAATTAAAAGAGACACACGCTGGACAGGAGACATTTACATTAACGGAGACGTGACCATTCATCATGGAGTCATCTTATCTATAGAAGGGGGAAGCCGAATTTTTTTCAAACCTAAAACTGACAAAATGAAGTCGGGTATTGATAAAGAAAGAGCAGAAATTATAGTTTATGGAACTCTTCTGGCCAGAGGAGCAAATGAACAAACACCTATAATCTTCACTTCTGAATCTCAACAAGCCCAGATGAATGATTGGTATGGAATTATTATTAAAAATTTATACGATACTTCAATTTTAGAGAATTGCATAATTGAGTATGCCTATAAGGGCATTACTTGTTATGGCAGTTCACCTTTGATTACTAAAAGTCAGATTAGGTTCAATTATAATTCTGGAATAAGCTGTGAGGTTCGTGCCACATCTCAAATTAACCAATGTGTTGTGATGGAAAATGGATTCGCTGGAATTAATTGTGAATTAGCCGCCGCACCAAAAATTAGTGAAACAATCATAACACAAAATAAATATGGCGTTGTTATATTTAGCCGATCAGAACCAGATCTTGGGCGTTATCCTCCTATCGAAGGAAAAAGTATTGGTAAAAATCACATATTTAACAATTTTGATTTCGATATCTATAACCACTCAGTTAAAAATATTTATGCTCAAAATAACTTCTGGAATACAAGCAATTCAAATGAAATCCGATTTTCAATTTATGATGACTTAGAGAATCCATCATCTGGCCATGTGATATTTGAACCGATATTTTTAAGAAAAAAAAAGAATAAACTCTCTGTCCCTTCAATTACTATTCATAAACAAAAAAAATTTATTTCTAACCAAACATCATCTGATACATTTCAAAAAACAGGCGTTTTTAAAAACCAACAAATGACTGAGCAACCCCAAATACTACCTTCTATTCAAAGAAGCGGATCTACCCCGGCTAGTGAAATAATTAAAAACGTTTGGGAAACAGATTATGCATTTCAACTCATATCCAGAAAGGAAAATATAAAATCTGTGAAAAAAGAATCAAATACTGACGGTACTATCCTTGAAATCTTTGCTGATGCTACCAAGCGAGAATATTTTCGATGCATTAAATCTGCATATACAAGCAAATATTTTAAGACAGACATAAAAAGGAATGTTCATTTTGAAAAAATAACAGATCCCTACAGAAAAATTGCGGATTACCATGTTTTCACTCAGCCGACAAGTTTTTCACCAACTCAGTACTGGAAGCATCGAATAAATATCACTAAACCTCGAGAATATCATCGCAAGACGGTAAAATAAAAGATTGTTGAAAGATTTTGTTTAAAAATGAGCAACCTATAGTTATGAGAAAAAAGAAAAAATATCTAATTGGAATTGCTGGTAATATTGGCGTTGGGAAAACCACCTTGACAAGAAATTTAGCAGAAAGGCTCGGATGGAAGGCCTATTACGAAAGTGTGATCGATAATCCTTACCTTGACGATTTTTACCGCGACATGAGACGATGGAGTTTTAACTTACAAATTTATTTTTTAGCCCATCGCTTCCGTGCTCAAAAAGAAATAGCTGATTCTGATTTTTCTGCTATTCAAGACAGAACAATTTATGAAGATGTTGAGATATTTGCCCGTTCTCTTTATGAGCAAGGTTATATGAGCGAACGTGATCATAAAACATATAGAGAGCTATTTTATGATATGATATCCTTTTTACCAAAACCTGATTTAATTATCTATCTAAAAGCTTCTGTAAAAACACTTCTGAGGCGTATAAAAATGAGGGGAAGAAATTTTGAAAAAACTATTTCTCCAGATTATATCGAATATTTAAATCACGCATACGAGCGTTGGATTAGAGAAGCAAAAGAGTTTCAAAACATTTTGACCATTGATGCAGATAAAGTCAATTTCTTAAGAGAAAATGATAAATTTGAAAAACTGGTACAAACTATCCGTGAACTCTGTCCATAAAAAAAACATTATCTTTATTAGCTATTACTTCCCTCCAATGGGAGGTGGTGGTGTCCAACGAATCCTAAAATTTCTGAAATTCTGGGATTATCAAAATTACAATGTTTATATATTGACTGTAAAACGTAGTTATGTTTATGCAGAAGACCATGAATTAATTGCTGAAATTCCACCTCATGTACAGACTTTTGCGACATCTTCTCTCGATCCATTCCGTGTACTTTATTTTTTTAAGAAATTCTTCGAAAAAAAATCTCTAAATAATCAAAGTAAGAAAAAGGAAAGTGGACAATTTTTGAGAAAAATATCCGGAATATTCTTTATTCCAGATAGTCGTATTTTATGGCTTCCCTTTGCTCTTTACCAGATGTGGAAAATCAACCGCAAGGTAAGAATGGACCTGATCATTGGAACAATGCCGCCTTTTACAACAGGAATAATTGCTACGCTGGCGAAAATTACATTAAGAATCCCATATTTATTGGATTTCCGTGACGCCTGGACTAATAATCCCTATCTGCCAAAAATTTCTATCATCCATAATTATCTACAATACCGGCTGGAAAAATTTGCTTTAAAAAACGCATCGGGAGTCATTTTTGTAAATCCCAAACTTCAATCGTACTATTTGCATCGTTACCCTCTTCTCAGAAAAAAACCAACCATTACCATTCGCAATGGATTCGATCCTGATGATTTCTCAAATGCCATGACTACCGTCTTAAATGGAGATCACAAACCATTCAAAATTGCAGTGATGGGAACAGTATATTCTCAGGGAAATTCTCCTTTTCCTCTTCTTAAGGCAGTCACTTCCTTAATAAAATCTGGCAAGTTAAAACCAGAGCAAATCCGTCTGGTGTTTATTGGTAAATGGGCCAGTAATTTTTTAAAAAAAGCACAGACCCTAGAAATAAATTCCATTCTGGAATGGATAAATTATCTTCCACACAAAAAAGCTTTACAGATGGCTCAAAATATGGACGCATTGGCTTTAGCCGTTGAAGATGATAAAACGGGAGCTGAAAACATTACACCTGGAAGAATCTATGAGTACCTTTATTTGAGAAAACCAATTCTGGCTATATGTCCGATTCAAAGTGATTTAGCCTGGTTAATAAGAACACATCACGCTGGCAAAGCCATCGCTTATTCTGACATCGAATCAATTGAAGAAACTTTACTATCCTGGATAAATTCTCATTCTCAATTGAACCGGGGTTTTACTTTCAGGGAAATAGAAAAATATCATAGAAAATTTCTTACCGAACAGTTGATGCATTTTACCAGACAGGTTTTGAACAATTCATAATCTTTTACTTTTTCAAGAAATAGAACAAACACCTCTCTTTCTCAAAACGCTAAAATTTGTTTTATAATTTAAGTACTCACTCTAAAAGGATTTTTTAGCCACATAAAGTGGTGGGGAATAGTCTCCAATTTTTTAAAATTTTAAAGATTCTTCACTTCCTTGAAAAAGACATTTTTACAGATACTGCCTTTTTAGAGTGGACTCATTTATCAACCCAAAGAACATCGGTTTAAATCCATGCCAAAAATTAAAAAGGTTGATAACATTCGAACTTCTTTAAATGAAGATTCAACCAGTAGAAATGTATTGCCAGAATAATTTAGAGAATCGATCGTTGATAGAAATTCTATGGTGAGTATTTTTCTAATCCCGCTTAATCAATGCCTAAATTTGCTAATTCTGTATTTAGTTTGCCAGTTTCAGTAGAAATTTTTGGACCAATTTTTTTTGACAGAGCTGACGATAAGAGAATAACACAAAACCCTTATCATTCAAAGCCAGAACTTGACTTATTTTACGAATAGTCTGTTCCTCGGATTGATTATATAAAGCTATACCAACTACATATCTATTTGTCGGAAGTTTACGATGATAAGTCTCCAGACGAG
>CAYLYM010000004.1:27695-72132 GCA_964387645.1 uncultured Calditrichaceae bacterium
GAAGAATCCGGAGAATAATTCATGGGTATGGCATAATCAATCCAGTTCTCATTTACCCATCGGTTCCAATCCTGATAATACTCCCAACGTGCTATAGCCATATCTGGTTTAACTGCAGCAGATAAAATTAAATTATTATTTTTAGTTTTAATTAATTTCGATATTTGAGCGATATAATCAGATAAGCCATCCATCAAATACTTTCGCCAATGAAAGAAAAATGATTCATATCCTTCCATACTGAATTTTTTTGCAAAGTTTTCAGGATTTTCTAAAAATTGCAATGGATTAATTGCATAGCGATGTCGAAAACCTTTAATAACTTCTGGATTCAAATCAAAATCCGAACCAGGAAATCGAATATAGTCAAGATGAATACCATCAACATTATAATTGTTTATGATATCTTTGATTATTTTCAAAAAATACTTTTGAACTTCGGGATGAAGCGGAGAGAGATACAGACCTTCAATTCCTTCCTTTTTTATTGAATTTGGATAATCACGTAACAAATCTTTTTGTCTTAAAGATCGGGCAATCCACCCTTTCTCCCTGTTAACAATATGATTCTTCTCTGTAGGAAGAGAATCCCGGCTCCAAACATAAAAGACATTCAACCATGCATGTACACGAATAGCAAATAGGTTTGCCTTTAGTAACAAATATTTTAAAGGATCAAAATTCATATTTTGTAACTCTCTGGCTAAGGGTTCATATTTGCTTAAATAATAAGCATCGCCCCGCCCACGCACTTGCACAAAAAGGTCTGTTATCTTTAATTTTCTTGCGAATTCAATTAAATTATCAATAGATTCTTGAGAAACAATTGAATGACGGACAACCCATAAACCACGAATTTTATCACCGTCTGAAGCAAAGCCTTTAACAATACTGACCAATAAAATAAAACAGATAAAAGTTTTATATTTATTATTAAATAAAATTCTCATATTTTTTATTAATTATTTGGAAAAAATTAAATACTTCCACCAACACATTTTAACATTAATTAATATGTTTTGACTTTCAAAAAGTGAAAATAAACATGATCAAAATTAAATAGACAATATAGATATTTTTATTAATTTAAAGTTTTAATCCTTTCAAAAAATACTTAAAAATAGCGATGTACATAAAAAAAGCGCCCTTATATGAGAGCGCTATAAGAATAAATTATTAAATCGATTATTTACTTTCTTCTTCAGCCTTACTTTCCTTTGATTCTTTCTCAACATCATCCTGTTTTTGAGGTTCAGCTTTTTCAACTTTAATATTCTTTTCTTCTTCAGCTTTCTTTTCTTCTTTTGGTTGAGTTGTTGTTTTTTTTGTAGTGGTCTTCTTCTGAGTTTTTTGTGATTTTTCACTTCCTGGTGCTTCTGCCGCTTCAATATTTTTTTCTTCTTCTACTTTATTAGCTTCGACTTTCTCTTCTACCTTTTTCTCTTCTTTCGTTTCTTTCTGCTCTACTTTTTCTTTAACATCTTTTTCAGCAGCTTTTTCCTTAGCTTTTTTCCTTTCTTCATTAACTTTCTTTTTCGCTTTCCTGGCTTTCCTTTCTTCAATAATCATGGGTTCAAATCCCACTAGTTGAAGAATCGCTAATTCTGCACCATCCCCTTTTCTTCGACCCAATTTAACAATTCGTGTATAACCGCCATTACGATCAGCGTAAGTAGGTGCAATTTCATCAAACAACTTTTTAACTAATTGATGATTTTGTAGCACTTTAAAAGCCAATCGCCTTGCTGCAACTGTATTTTTTTTACCATAAGTAATTAACCGTTCAACAACACTCCGAGCAGCCTTTGCTTTAGCCAGTGTTGTTTTTATCTGATGATTATCAAAAATAGCTTTAGCAATATTTTGTAGCGTTGCTTTCCGATGCGCTTTCGTTCGGCCTAATTTGTTTACCTTTTTTCGATGTCGCATGAGTTTACCTCAAATTATTAATTAGACACTTATCAATCTTCTCCCTTCAAATATTTATCAACATCCATTCCGAAATATAAACCTTTTTTCTCTAAAATATCCTGGATTTCCTGAAGAGATTTCCGTCCGAAGTTCCGAAACTTTAATAATTCAGATTCATCTAACCGAACCAAATCACCTATCGTCTTAATATTAGCATTCTTTAAACAGTTATGAGACCTTACCGATAATTCCAGTTCGTCCACATTCATTCGAAGCAATTTTTTCACTCTCAAGATTTCTTCATCAATTTCTTGAGCCTCTTCCTCTTCAGGTTCAATCTCAAAGTTGATAAATAACTGGACGTGATCTTTAATGATTTTACCGGCAAAAGTTAAAGCGTCATCTGGTGTAATACTACCATCAGTTTCAATTTCTAAAACTAACTTTTCATAATCTGTTCTCTGTCCGACACGAACATTTTCTACATCAAAACGGACATTTCTAATGGGTGAAAAGATGGCATCTATCGGAATTAATCCAATACTCGCTTCCAGCGGTTTATTCTCTTCTGCTGGAACATAGCCACGTCCTTTTCCCACACGCAATTCCATATTAAAATCAGCATCTTCATTGAGAGTAGCGATATGATGATCAGGATTCAGAATTTCAAAATCCACAGTATTCTTACCGATATCGCCTGCCTTAAATTCGCCAGGGCCTTTCAGGTGTATATTCACCTTATCGGGACGCTTATTGAGTAGTTTGATTCGGACTTCTTTAAGATTTAATATAATCTCTACAACGTCTTCTTTCACTCCTTTGATAGTGGAAAATTCATGCTGCACTCCATCAATTCGAATAGCCGTGATGGCAGCTCCCTGTATTGAGGAAAGAAGAACTCGCCGAAACATATTTCCAAGCGTAACACCAAAACCACGTTCCAGTGGCTGAACTATAAAACGACCAAAAGTAGTAGAATAACTGGAATCATCCAGTTCAACTCTTTCTGGCATTAAAAGATTTACCCAGTTCATATATCTCCAACTATTTTTATAATGACAATTTCTCTTTTATTTCGAATACAACTCAATTATCAAATTTTCCTGAACATTGATTGGAATATCCTGACGTGATGGAACATCCAAGAATTCACCACGCATTTTTGCTTTATCCAGACGTAACCACGGTAACATATCTTCATCGCGAACACGCTTCATCGATTCATGAAATATTTCCATTTTGCGACTTTTTTCGCGTACTTCTATTACATCTCCTGGACGCAATAAATAAGAAGGTATATTAACAGTTTTTCCATTGACTTTAAAATGTCTATGCAAAACTAACTGACGGGCAGCCCTTCGTGATGGAGCAAATCCCAGGCGATACACAACATTATCCAAACGGCTTTCCAAAATTTTTAACAAGTTTTCACCACTAACGCCCTTTTGACGAGTGGCTTTCTCATAATAATTTCGGAATTGCGATTCTAATACACCATAAATGCGTTTAACTTTCTGTTTTTCTCTTAACTGGATACCATATTCAGACAACTTACCACGATGAGTTGTACCATGCTGTCCAGGAATATAAGACCGTTTTTCAAAGGAACATTTTGCCGAAAGGCATCTAGCTCCTTTAAGAAATAATTTCTCTCCTTCGCGTCTACAAAGTTTACAAACTGGACCTGTATAACGTGCCATTAATTGCTATCTCCATAAATTTTATTTTATACTCTACGTTTTTTAGGTGGACGACAACCATTATGAGGAATAGGTGTCACATCTTTGATACTCATAATTTCCAGACCTGCTGCTTGCAAAGCACGAATAGCGGCTTCGCGACCAGCTCCTGGACCCTTAACCTCTACCGAAACCTGTCGCAGACCCAAATCCATAGCTTCTTTTGCAGCCGTTTCTGCCGCTAATTGTGCAGCAAATGGCGTATTCTTCCGTGATCCTTTGAATCCGACTCTACCAGCTGAAGCCCATGAAATTACATCACCATTGTTTTTTGTTAAAGTGACAATAGTATTATTAAAAGTTGCTTTTATATGGGCAACCCCTATTGCATCAACTTGTTCTTTTTTCTTCTTCGTTGTCCGGGTTCTACGTGCCAATTTTAAACCTCCTTAATTCATCAAAAATTATTTTTTTCTTCCACCTACTGGCCTACGACGTCCTTTACGTGTACGAGCATTTGTTTTGGTACGCTGACCTCTCACCGGCAATCCCATCTTATGGCGAATCCCGCGGTAACAGTTAATATCAATTAACCGCTTAATATTCATATTAACTTCTGCTTTAAGCGCACCTTCAACTTTATAAGATTGTTGGATAACATTCCTTATATCCCGAATCTGAGTATCTGTCAAATCAGAAGTACGAATTGTCGGATCTACTCCAGCAGCTTCACAAATCTTTAAGGCAGAAGTTCTTCCAATACCATAAATATAAGTGAGAGCAATCCCAATCTGCTTGTTTTTTGGCAAGTCAACACCAACTATACGAGCCAAAATCACCTCCTTATAATTAAATTAACCCTGTCTTTGTTTATGTTTTGGGTTTTTCTTACAAATTACACGAACAATTCCGTGTCGTCTAATAATTTTACAATGTTCACAACGTTTCTTTACTGATGCTTGAACCTTCATGATTCACCTCAATCCATTTCTGTCTACTTATATCTATATGTAATTCGGCCACGTTTTAGATCGTACGGAGATAATTCTACTTTTACTTTATCTCCAGGCAATATCTTTATAAAATGCATTCGCATCTTACCAGAGACATGTGCTAATACTTGATGTCCACTTTCCAATTCAACAATAAACGTTGCATTGGGTAATGTTTCTTTAATTACTCCGTCGACCGTTATAGGTTGTTCCTTGGCCAATTAAAACACCTCGTTTTTTAAGTTATGTTCAGTCAATATTTCAGGGGCACCGTTTTTAATCAAAACCGTATGTTCATAATGAGCAGAAGGTTTTCCATCAGCAGTTACAACTGTCCACCCATCAGACAAAGTCCTCACTTCATGTGTGCCCATATTAACCATTGGTTCAATAGCGAATACCATTCCTTCTTTTAAAAGTGGACCACGATTTGGTTTCCCAAAATTTGGAATCTGGGGTTCTTCGTGTAAATTTCTTCCAATTCCATGTCCAACAAGATCTCTAACAACTCCATACCCGTGTCGCTCTGCATGAACCTGAATTGCGTGCGAGATATCTTGCAATCGGTTTCCTGCCCTGGCTTTTTCTATGCCCAAATAAAGCGACTCTAATGTTACTTCCATCAGTCTCTTCTTGTTTTCATCTACTTCTCCAACAGGAAAAGTAAAAGCACAATCTCCATGATATCCTTTATACTCAACCCCTATATCCACACTCACAAAATCACCTTCCCTCAAAAATCGCCTATTCGAAGGAATTCCATGAACCACTTCCTCATTAATCGATATACAGGCACTTGCAGGAAAACCATACAATCCCTTGAACGACGGTTTTGCATTTTTTGAACGAATAAATTTCTCAATCTCTTCGTTCAATTTTCCGGTACTTATCCCAGGTTTTATCAAAGACCACACATAACAAAAACAATCAGCCACAATACGAGAGCTAATCCGCATTAGCTCAATTTCATGTTCATTTTTTATCAATATCATTAAATTCTTCGCCCGCGTACTCTGCCACTCTTCATAAATCCATCATAATGTCTCTGAAACAGATGAGCTTCGAACCTTTGAATAGTATCCAAAGCCACACCAACAATAATTAACAAACCTGTCCCCCCAAAAAAAGAAGCATAATTATAAGAAATATTAAAGGATTTAACCAGTATATATGGAATAATAGCTACAATAGCCAGCGCAATTGAACCCGGAAGAGTAATTCTTGTAAGAATAGTATCCAAATATTCTGCTGTTTTCTTTCCTGGTCTCACTCCTGGAATAAATCCACCCTGTTTCTTTAGATTATCAGCTACATCCACTGGATTTAAAGCGATTGCCGTATAAAAATAAGTAAAGAAAACAATTAACACTCCATATACCAACCAGTAAAACCAGGACTCCATTGAAAAAGCCCGTTGAAGAGAAGCAATAAATTCACTATCCGGGAAAAACGAGAATAAAGTACTAGGGACAAACATAATTGCCTGGGCAAAGATAATAGGCATTACACCAGCCGTATTAACACGCAATGGAAAATGAGTATTTACACCGCCATAAACTTTTCGACCTACCACTCGCTTAGCATATTGAACAGGAATCCTTCGAGTTGCCTGGGTTAAAATAACTACACCAGCAACGATTAAAAAACCTAAAGCAATTAAAAACAACTCAACCAAAAGCGAACGATTACCACTGGAAAACTGGATCCATTCATCCAAAACTGCCGAAGGAAAACGGGCAATAATTCCAATAAAAATGATCAAAGAAATACCATTTCCGATGCCCCGCTCGTCAATCAATTCACCCATCCACATAATGAGCATTGTTCCGGTTGCCATGGAAATCATTGTCAAAATGCGGAAACCCATACCTGGATGAATCACCGCCTTAACACCATTAACTTCAATACTTTCAAGGAAAACAGCTACTCCAAAAGCTTGCATTGCCGAAATAAGTAATGTTCCATAACGAGTATATTGAGTGATTTTTTTTCGCCCTTCTTCACCTTCTTTCTGAAGACGCTGGATATAAGGCCATACAGCACCCAACAATTGAAGGATAATAGAAGCGCTAATATAAGGCATTATACCAAGTCCAAAAACTGCTGCTTTTCGGAAAGCACCACCAGCGAATAGATCATACAATCCAAAAAGAGTTCCCGATAGATTTCGCATTCCTTCTGCTAAAATCTCGGTATCTATTCCCGGAGTCACTATATGGGTCCCAACCCGTTCAAGTGCTAAAACCATAACAGTAAATAAAATCCGCTTACGAAGGTCATAAATTTTAAATAGATTTCGAAAAGTCTCAATCATAGCAGTTTAACGGTGCCTCCTAACTTTTCAACCTGTTCTTTAGCTGACTTGCTAATTGCATGCACCTTAACATTAAATTTCTTTTTTAAGTTCCCATCTCCTAATAACTTAATGGGTCGATTAGCATGTTTTATTAGTCCTGCTTCTTGCAAGACCTCAGGCGTAATCTCGGTTTTATTTTCGATCCTATTCAAATCACCAACATTCACAATCTGGTAAACAACCTTCCTATAATGGTAAAATCCAAATTTAGGAAGACGACGCTGTAAGGGCATTTGTCCACCTTCAAACCAATCGCGTCTTTTTGAACCAGAACGAGATTTTTGTCCTTTGTTACCGCGCCCCGCAGTACACCCGTGTCCTGATCCTTCACCTCTTCCAACCCTTTTGTTCCCTCGTCGTGATCCTGGTGCATATTTAAGATTGCTTAAATCCATTTGATTCACCTCAATGCTATTTTTCTATTTCTTCCCAGGTAACCATGTGACTAACTTTACTGATCATACCACGAATTTGGGAAGTATCCCTAAACTCTTTTGTATGCCCAATTCGTTTTAACCCTAATGCTTCGATAGTTCTCTTATGTTGTGGTTTTTGTCCAATAAGACTTCGCACTTGTTTTACACGAATTATTTTTTCTTTCTTCTTTGCCATGGATAATTCTCACAGTTTTTTTTACCCTCTAAACAGCTCTACCAAAGTCATACCACGTTTTCTGGCAATAGTTATAGGATCTTCCAAAGACATCAGCGCTTTCATAGTGGCTTTAACGATGTTATGTGGATTAGGAGATCCTATAGATTTTGTCAGTATGTCCTTAATACCAACAGCTTCACAAATTGCTCTAACCGGTCCACCAGCAATAACTCCTGTTCCAGGGCTTGCTGGTTTAAGAATAACTTTTCCTGCTCCGTATTTACCAAATACAGGATAAGGAATCGTATTGCCAAGTATACTAATTCTTACAATTTCTTTCTTCGCTTTTTCAGTGGCCTTGGCAATGGCATTAATTACTTCGTTTGCCTTTCCTAAACCAACACCCACATGTCCGTTACCATCACCTACAACAACGATGGCGCTAAAACTAAAACGCCGGCCACCTTTTACAACTTTGGCTACACGATTGATATAAACTACTTTTTCTTTTAAATCCAACTCATGCGGATTAATTCGTTCAACCACAATAACACCTCGTTGTTTTTCTCTTAAAATTCCAGGCCACCTTCACGTGCCCCTTCGGCTAGGGCTTTCACGTTACCATGATAGGCATAACCATTTCGGTCAAAAACGACCTTTGTTATATTCTTTTGTTTGGCTTTCTCGGCAATTAATCTACCTACCAAACGACTCACCTCAACTCTAGATTTAGCTTTCTCTACCTCTGCCTGAATTTCTTTACTTAAGCTTGAAGCACCCAGTAAAGTTTTTTGTTGAGAATCGTCTACAATTTGACCATAAATATTTTTCAGACTTCTAAATACGACCAACCGAGGTCTTTCGCTTGTACCAAATATTCTTTTTTTTCTTCTTTTTCTAATCCTTTTCATAATCCGCTATCTCTCCAACTGCAATTTTTCATTTTATCCTGCTGTCTTTCCGGCTTTTCTCCGGACATCTTCACCTTCATATCGGATACCTTTGCCCTTGTATGGTTCTGGTGGTCTGAAGGTTCTAATTTTCGCTGCAACCTGCCCCACCAAAACTTTATCAATTCCAGATACAACAATCTTTGTCGGGCTAGGTACCTCAATAGAAATTCCTTCAGGTGGAACAAAATAAATTGGATGAGAATACCCTAATGTTAATAATATTCCTTTTCCTTTCTTTTCAACTTTATAACCTACACCAACAATTTCTAAACTCTTTGAAAAGCCCTGAGTTACACCCACAACCAAATTATTGAGTAAAGTTCGAGTCAGTCCGTGCAACGAACGATGTTTCTTAGAATCACTGGGACGTTTTACCAACAACTGTCCTTCCTGTTTTTCAACAATCATCTCAGCACTGATTGGCACGGATAATTCGCCCTTTGGACCTTTGACCCGGACTATTCCTGACTCAAAATTTACTTCTACATCCTGAGGAATTGATATAGGTAATTTTCCTATTCGAGACACCGTTACGCTCCTTTATATTTAAAATTACCACACATAGCAAAGTACTTCGCCACCAACTTTTTCACGTCTGGCTTGTCTTTCTGTCATTATGCCACGCGAAGTACTGATCATGGCAATTCCCATATTATTCTTAACCCGAGGCAGTTCGTTAACCCCAACATAATAACGCCTGCCTGGAGTGCTAACTCTCTTCAATTCATGAATAACTGAAGATCCATCTTTATCATATCTTAAGAAAATACGAATAATCCCCTGTTTGCCATCATCAATAATTATGTAGTTTCTAATAAACTTTTGTTCATACAAAATCTCTGTCATACGCTTCTTTACGTTCGAAGCTGGAATATCAACACGACGATGCCCTGCCTGAATTGCGTTGCGAATTCGGGTTAAATAATCAGCAATTGGATCCGTCATACTCATAAATTATTCTCCTAGCTGGTTACCAACTGGCCTTATAAACACCTGGAATTTCTCCCTTATTAGCTAATTCTCTAAAACAAATTCTACATAAATCAAATTTACGATAATAACCACGTGGTCTTCCACATCGTTGACAACGATTATACTGCCTTACTCTAAACTTCGGTTTTTTCTTTGCCTTTGCAATTAAAGACTTCTTTGCCAAAACTTATCTCCTCTTCATTTTTTAAATGGCATTCCGAAAGCAGATAATAATTCAAATGCCTCTTCATCATTCTTGGCATTTGTCACAAAAGTAATATCCATTCCACGAATTTTGTCAATCTTATCAACGTTAATCTCAGGAAAAATAATTTGCTCTCGTATACCAACCGAATAATTGCCATGTCCGTCAAAAGATTTATCCGACAATCCACGAAAATCGCGAATTCGCGGTATTGCCAGAGTAATAAACCGATCAAGGAATTCATACATACGTGCTCCACGTAGCGTTACATGACAACCAATCTTCATGCCTTTACGCAATTTAAAATTAGAAATAGATTTTTTAGCCGTACTTACCACCGGTCTCTGGCCACTAATTACAGCTAAATCATTCATCGCATTTTCCAGAGTCTTAGGATCTTGAATCGCCTCGCCTACTCCCATATTAATACAAATCTTTTGCAAGCGTGGTACCTGCATTACATTTTTATACCCAAACCGCTTCATCATTGCAGGTATAATTTCTTCGTGAAATTTTTTTTGTAATCTCGGTCTATAATTCTCCATCGCTACATCCTTAGATAATTTAGATTATTTCACCACAATCTGCATGTTTACAATAACGTACACGGGAACCATCATCTAAAGTCCGAATACCCACGCGGGTGGGACGATTGCATTTCGGACAAACCAATTTAACATTCGAAATATGTATGGGTGCTTCTTTTTCAATAATACCACCCTGTGGTAACTGTTGTGTCGGTCGGGAGTGTTTTTTTATGAAGTTTACTCCCTCAACCACTATACGATCTTTTTTGGGAAATACTTTTAAAACTTTACCAGTTTTTCCCCGGTCATTACCACTCAAAACAAATACCGTATCGTTTTTAGTTATCTTTCTCATAATTTGCTTCCTTTTTAAAGAACCTCGGGAGCCAACGACACAATTTTCATAAAATTTTTATCGCGTAACTCGCGTGCAACAGGACCAAAAATACGAGTGCCTCTCGGTTCGCCTTGATTATCTAAAAGCACCGCTGCATTCTCATCAAAACGTATATAACTGCCATCTTTCCGCCTAATTTCTTTTCGTGTTCTCACAACTACTGCTCGAGATACTTCACCCTTTTTCACTGGAGCATTTGGTATGGCACTCTTTACGCTCACTACAATTACATCGCCTATTGAAGCATAGCGTCTACCTGTACCTCCCAGAATTCTAATGCACATCACCTTTTTGGCTCCAGAATTATCAGCAACATTGAGTCGAGTGTATTCCTGAATCATAGCAACAACTCCAGCAACTTATTATTTAACCTTTTCGATTATTTCGGCCACACGCCAGCGTTTTGTTCGACTCAGCGGCCGTGTTTCCACAATTTTAACAACATCTCCGATCTGGCACTCATTATTCTCATCATGTGCCTTAAACTTTGAAGTACGTTTTACATATTTTTTATACACGGGGTGTTTTACCAACCGCTCTACAGCAACCACCACTGTTTTATCCATCTTGTTACTTACTACAACCCCAATTCTGGTTTTACGAATACCTCTTTTCATAAGTCATATTCACCTATGCTTTACTTTCGGTTTTCGGTTTTGAAATTCCCAGCTCGTATTCTCTTAAAATCGTTTTAATACGGGCAATATCTTTACGAACCAATTTAATTCGGCTGGGGTTCACTAACTGATGTGTTGCCTTTTGTATATTCAAATTTGCCATTTCATCCAGTAAATCTTCTAATCGTTGCTTCAATTCGTCAACAGGTAACTCTCTTAATTCTTGCGGTTTCATCGTGTATTATTCTCCTAATTCTTCTCGCGTAACAAACTTGGTCTTAATCGGTAATTTATGCGCTGCCAACCGCATGGCTTCTCTTGCTATTTCTTCTGGTACACCTTCGATTTCGAACATAATTCGACCCGGTCTTACAACAGCTACCCAATATTCCGGAGAACCTTTACCCTTACCCATACGCGTTTCTGCAGGTTTTTTTGTTACCGGTTTGTCTGGAAAAATACGGATCCAAACCTTTCCACCTCGCTTAATGTATCGAGTCATGGCAATACGAGCAGCTTCAATCTGCCGACTGGTAATCCAATGAGGTTCTAAAGCTTTCAGTCCGTACTGCCCAAATGCAATCGTATTACCTCGCTGAGCAACTCCTTTCATCCTTCCACGTTGCTGTTTTCTATATTTTACCCTTTTCGGCATTAGCATTTTTATTTCTCCTTACCTATTATCGTTCAAGTACACTTCCATGACAAATCCAGACCTTTACGCCAATGCAACCATAGGTAGTTACCGCTGTAGCAGTTGCATAATCGATATCAGCACGTAATGTATGCAATGGAATACGACCTTCTTTATAAGATTCAGTACGAGCCATCTCTGCGCCTCCTAATCGTCCTGCACAACTGATTTTTATTCCATCAGCTCCTAGACGCATAGCCGAAGTAATTGCCCGTTTCATGGCTCGCCTAAAAGACACTTTACCTTCTAATTGTCTGGCGATATTTTGAGCTACCAAAAACGCATCCATTTCTGGATGTTTAATTTCTTTAATATTAATTTGAACATCTTTGTTAATGAGCCGCTTTAACTCTTCTTTTAACTTATCGACTTCTGCACCCTTCTTACCAATCACCACGCCGGGACGGGCAGTATTAATCTCTAATAATACTTTTCTTGAAGTCCGTTCAATCTTAATCCTAGAAATTGCTCCATCAGGCATTCGTTTACGAATGTATCTACGAATTAACAAGTCTTCATTTAAGGTCGCACCATAATTTCTTTCATCGAACCACTGCGAATCCCAGTTTCTCCTAACACTCAGACGAAAACCGATTGGATTGGTCTTTTGGCCCAAAACGCTTCCTCCAAATTATTGTTTATCTTCAACGATAATGGTTAAATGACTGGTTCGGCGACGAATTCTTCCAACCCTACCCATGGACATTGGTCGGAACCGGCGCAAAATGGGGCCTCCGTTTACGTAAGCATGTTTCACCCACAAATCGTGCGTGGTAATTTTTTTACCCTCATAAGCTTCAAAGAAATTTGATACAGCTGAGCGCAATGCTTTCTCTATATAGCGAGCACTTCGCTTTGAAGAAAAATGTAAGTAATTAAGTGCATCTTCTACATTCTCTCCTTTAATATGTTCTAAAACCCGCCGCATTTTAAGAGGAGAAGTTCGGATGTATTTTTCAACTGCTCTTGCTTCCATTCTACTACTCCATCATTTATTTTTTTATCCTGGACGCTCTCTCGGATTTTCCAGCATGCCCCCGATATGTCCGAGTAAGAGCAAATTCACCCAATTTATGCCCAACCATATTTTCTGTGATATACACTGGTATAAACTTAATACCATTGTGTACAGCAATTGTGTGCCCAACAAACTCGGGAGGTATGGTACTTCTCCGAGACCAGGTTCTAATTACCTTTTTTTGGCCCTGTTGGTCTAATTCCATAATTTTTTTCAAAAGTTTTTGATCAATATAAGGACCTTTTTTCAGGGACCTTGCCATTATCTACTCCTATTTCTTATTCTTACGACGTTTTACAATCAAAGCATCCGATTTTTTACCTTTCTTACGAGTCTTCAAACCTTTCGAAAGTTGTCCCCATGGGGAACAGGGATGACGACCCCCAGATGACTTTCCTTCACCTCCACCCATTGGATGATCTATTGGATTCATTGCCACACCACGCACATGTGGTCGACGACCTAACCATCGGGAACGCCCCGCCTTACCCAAAGAAATATTGCTTCTTTCGGCATTCCCCACATGCCCAATGGTTGCATAACATTCAAGACGAAATTTACGAATTTCGCCCGATGGCATGCGCAGTAACGCCATATTACCTTCCTTTGCAATTATGGTGGCAGATACTCCTGCACTACGCGCTACCTGCCCACCTTTCCCAGGCAACAATTCAATATTATGTACAGCCATCCCAAGAGGAATTTTTTCTAACGGCAACGCATTTCCTACCCGAATCTCTGCATTTTTACCTGACATCACCTTATCGCCAACTTTTAAACCATCAGGAGCAAGAATATAGCTTTTTTCACCATCGGCATAATATAACAAGGCAATTCGGGCAGTACGGTTAGGATCATATTCAATTGCTTTAACTGTAGCTGGAATACCAATCTTTTTCCTTTTAAAATCTATAAGCCGATAATGGCGCTTATGTCCACCACCACGATGCCAGGCGGTAATGCGACCCAAATTATTTCTCCCTCCGGTACGTTTTAATGGCTCAAGAAGCGATTTTTCTGGAGTAGTTTTAGTTATATCATCATTACTTACATCTATTCGAAATCGTAAGCCAGGTGTAATAGGTTTATATTTCTTTAATCCCATAGCTATACTCCAAATATTTCAATTAAATGTTTTCCAGGAAATCCAGTTTATCGCCTTCTTTTAAAGTAACAATGGCTTTTTTCCATCTGGAAGTATAACCACTCACTCTTCCTGTCCGTGTAAAGCGCTGTCGAGGTTTCGGTTTTACATTCAATGTTCTTAAACTTTTCACAGTTACTGAAAAACGTTTCTCTATCGCGTTTTTTATTTCAATCTTGTTTGCATTCTGTGCTACCTTAAAAATATACTGATTATGCTCGTCTTTTAAACGCAACGCTTTTTCCGTTAATACAGGCTGAATAATTATTTCTCTGGGATCTCTCATTATGCCAATACCTCATTTACTTTTTCTACCGCGCCTTTTTGGAAAATGATATACTGAGCATTGATCAAATCAAATATTGAAAATTCAGGTGCTTTTTGAACTCGAGTATAAGGAATATTTCTTGCTGAAAGCACTAAATTATGTTCCAACTCTGTGGTAACAAACAAAACCTTTGTAGTATCTAAATTCAAGTTCTTCAAAATTTCGACTACTCGACGAGTTTTCGGTTTTTCAAATGAAAAATCTTCCAGCACCAAAATTCTCTGATTTTTTGCTTTATCCGATAGTACTGATTTTCTAGCAAGTTTCATTACTTTTTTGGGAAGAGATTGAGAATAATCACGAGGTTTAGGTCCATGGGCTCTTCCACCACCAACCATATGTGGTGCCCGAATTGTTCCTTGACGAGCACGACCAGTACCTTTTTGCCTAAAGGGTTTCTTTCCTCCACCTGAAACAGCAGATCGATTTTTCACCGAATGAGTTCCTTGCCGCTGTCTTGCCAGATAAGCCTTTACCGCCAGATAAACCACGTGTTCATTTGGCTCAATCTCGAATACTTTCGGATTAAGCACAACTTTTTCGTCACTTTGAGTACCATCCAATTTATATACATTTAGTTCCATAGCTACTACCTGTCCTTATCCTCTTATTATGATTTGTAAATCTCTACGTAGCTATTTCTTGCACCAGGAACTGCTCCTTTTACAAAAAGCAAATTTTTCTCTACATCCACTCTAACTACAGTTAAACCTCTTATGCTAACCCTTCTGTTTCCTTCACGACCAGCCATTCGCAAACCTTTGAAAACACGAGAAGGAAAAGAACTCTGTCCTAATGATCCTGGTGCTCTCAAACGGTCAGATTGCCCATGGGTAGTTGGTCCTCCTCCAAAACCATGTCGCTTAACCACACCAGCAAAACCCAATCCTTTACTTTTACCAGAAACTCTAACTCTATCGCCCGGTTTAAAAATATCAACAGTAATTTTCTCTCCTAATTTTAACTCGCGATTTTCGAAAACTGGAAATTCTTTTAAGACACGTAAAGGCGATAGATTCGCTTTTTTAAAATGACCCAATAAGGGCTTACTGGTTCTTTTTTCTTTTTTCGGATCAAATCCTAATTGTATAGCATCGTAGCCGTCTTTGTCGCGAGTCTTAATTTGCGTAACATAGCACGGACCAGCTTGAATAACCGTAACTGGAACCACATTTCCAGTTTCATCAAATATTTGAGTCATCCCTATTTTTTTACCCAGCATGCCGCTCATTATCTTCTCCAAGTAATTAATATTTCAAATGTCAAGTTTTTATTTCTATATCTACGCCTGCTGGCAATTCCAATTTCATCAACTGTTCAATAGTTTTATTCGTAGCATTGTGAATATCAATCAACCGTTTATGAACTCTTAATTCAAATTGCTCTCTCGACTTCTTATCAATATGCGGCGAACGTAAAACAGTGAATACGCTGCGCTTAGTAGGTAAGGGAATGGGACCAGAAATGAGCGCACCAGTCGCCTTTGCTGTAGTTAGAATTTTCTCTGCCGATTTGTCAATCAAATGATAATCATAAGCTTTAAGTTTTATGCGAATACTTTGACCTGGCACAGTTTCTACCTCTCTTTATTTCTTTCCCAATATTTTTTCAATTATCTCATTTGCTATATTAGATGGAATAACATCATAATGGTCAAATTGCATTGTATAAACAGCTCGCCCTTGAGTTAAAGAACGTAAATCAGTGGCATAACCAAACATGGTACTCAGCGGGACATAACCTTCGATAACCTGGGCATCCTTGCGTGGTAAAATACCAGTCACTTTTCCTCGCCGCGAATTAAGATCACCTATCACATCCCCCAAATATTCTTCAGGAACTACTACCTCTACAGACATAATCGGTTCAAGTAAAATAGGTTCTGCCTTTTGCAAAGCATCTTTTAATGCCATAGAGCCAGCAATCCGAAACGCTAACTCGCTACTATCAACTTCATGATAAGATCCATCAATCAAACGTACCTTAATATCAACTACCGGATATCCTGATAATACACCATTTTTCATCGCATCTTCTACACCTGCCTTAACCGATGGGATAAACTCCTTCGGAATCACCCCACCCACAATACAACTTTCAAATTCAAACCCCTTACCTTTTTCATTAGGCTCAACTTCTAAAATAACATGCCCATATTGCCCCCGACCACCAGACTGACGAATAAATTTCCCTTCTGCTGTAACAGATTTTGTAATTGTTTCTTTATAAGCAACTTGAGGTTTTCCCACACGGGCTCCTACCTTAAACTCGCGTAGTAAACGGTCTACAATAATTTCAAGATGCAGTTCTCCCATTCCACTAATCAATGTTTGGCCGGTTTCTTCATCTGTTCTAACACGGAAGGTAGGATCTTCTTCACTCAATTTATTTAAAGCATCATTAAGCTTCTCCTGATCTGCTTTAGATTTTGGTTCAATTGCTACTGAAATCACTGGTTCTGGAAAAACCATCGATTCTAAAATTATGGGTTTCTTAGGATCGGACAGCGTCTCCCCAGTTTTAGTGAATTTAAGTCCAACTGCTGCCGCAATATCACCGGTGCAAACCTGATCAATATCTTCTCGACGATTAGCATGCATTTGAAGGATACGCCCAAGCCGCTCTTTTTTCTCAGCATTTGTGTTATAAACATAACTACCTGTTTTTACAACTCCTGAATACACTCGAAAGAAAGTTAATTTGCCTACATAAGGATCGACCATAATCTTAAAAGCTAAAGCAGAAAAAGGTTCATCATCAGAAGGTTTACGCTCTATTTCTTTCTCACTTCTGGGATCAATACCTTTAATTGCTGGTATGTCCAATGGCGAAGGTAAATAATCGACCACAGCATCTAATAAACGTTGAATTCCTTTATTTTTAAAAGCCGAACCTAAAAGAACCGGAACGATGACATTTTGCAATGTCGCTTTACGAATTACAGACTTCAATTCTTGCTCAGTGATGTCTCCACCTTCTAAATATTTTTCCATCACATGATCATCAAATTCAGCAACTGTTTCTAAAAGATGTGTCCGATATTCTAAGGCTTTATCCAGGAGATCTCTAGGTATTTTCTGTTCTATCCAAGTTGTACCCAGAGTAGATTCATCATATATCACGGCCTTCATTCTCACCAGATCAACTAACCCCGTAAATAAATCTCCCTCTCCCAGTGGAATTTGTAAAGGAACAGGGTTAGCCCCAAGCCGCATTTTCATCATATCCAGGACATGATAGAAATCAGCACCTATTCTGTCCATTTTATTCACAAAAGCAATTCGCGGCACGTTATACTTATCTGCCTGGCGCCAAACTGTCTCGGACTGCGGTTCAACACCACCTACAGCACAAAAGAGCGATACCGCACCATCTAAAACGCGTAAAGATCGTTCTACTTCAACAGTAAAATCAACATGTCCTGGCGTGTCTATAATATTGATTCTATGATTATTCCATAAGCAAGTTGTAGCCGCTGAAGTGATGGTTATACCTCTTTCTTTTTCCTGCTCCATCCAATCCATTGTGGCGGATCCTTCATGTACTTCACCCATACGATGCACCCGACCTGTGTAGAACAATATCCGTTCTGTTGTAGTCGTTTTACCGGCATCAATGTGGGCCATAATACCGATATTTCTTATTTTTTCTAAAGGATACCGCCTCTGCATTATCTAATCACCCCACTGATTCTTCCAAAGTTTTACCATCTAAAATGAGCAAACGCTTTATTAGCTTCAGCCATACGATGAGTATCTTCTTTTTTCTTAATCGCTGCACCTTCATTTTTGTATGCAGCAATAAATTCATTCGCCAGGCGCTCAGCCATGGTTCGTTCAGACCTTTGCCTGGCATAATTAACCAACCATCGTATCGCTAACGAGATACGACGTTTTTCTCTGACTTCTACAGGAACCTGATATGTTGCACCACCAACACGACGCGAACGTACTTCCAGTACCGGAGAAACATTCTCCATCGCTTTATGAAAAACTTCCAGCGGGTCTTTCTTCAACTTCGCTTCTATAATATCCATCGCTGTATAAAAAATCTTTTCTGCCAGGCTTTTTTTACCTTTTAACATAAGTCCATTGATAAACTTGCTTACAAGTTCACTTTTATACTTTGGATCAGGTAATACTTTTCTTTCAGGCGCTCTTCTTCGTCTCATGCTACCCTCAAATACTTTTTATTTCTTTGGGCGTTTAGTGCCATATTTTGAACGACCTTTTTTCCTATCTTCAACACCACTGGTATCCAATGTGCCTCGAATAATATGATAACGCACGCCAGGTAAATCCTTTACACGTCCGCCTCGTATTAACACAATTGAATGTTCCTGGAGATTATGCCCCTCACCTGGAATATATGCGGTAACTTCAATTCCATTTGTCAACCGCACACGAGCTACTTTCCTTAAAGCCGAATTTGGTTTCTTAGGAGTTGTTGTATATACACGTGTACAAACACCACGTTTTTGTGGTGAACCACCTAATGCTGGTGCTTTGTTTTTCTTTTCAACTTTCTTCCGCCCAAACCGAACTAATTGATTTATCGTTGGCAATGCAACCTCCTTGAAGTATTTCTTAAAAAGTCACAGACTTAAAATTTAATATTTTAATATTCTTTATCCAATTTATTTTTAAAATTCTTATACTAACTCTTACTCAACAGGCAAAGTTTCTTCTACTGTTTCTTCCTTACCAGTAGCTGTTTTTGATTCTACATGAAGCTGCTTGAATTTCTTTAAACCAGTACCTACGGGAATTAGATTACCGACAATGACATTCTCTTTCAAGCCATATAAGTAATCCACTTTTCCAGCTACTGCCGCATCAGTCAATACGCGGGTTGTTTCCTGGAAAGAAGCTGCACTAATAAAACTATCTGTAGTCAATGCAGCTTGAGTAATACCCAATAATACAGGTTCAGAAGTAGCCGGTTCTGCTGGACGTGCTTCTGCTGGTTTTTTACCATGCTTCTCTAATTGACGATTGGTATATTCAAACTTCATTCGATCTACTAACTGGCGTTTCCGGAAGCGGGAATCTCCTGGATCGGTAATCACCACCTTGTTTCGGATCTTCTCATTTTCTTCTTTAAAGACAAATTTGTTAATGGTATCACCTTCTAAGAATTTAGTATCACCTGGATCCAAAACCTTTACTCGTTGCATCATTTGCCGCACAATTACTTCAATATGTTTATCGTCAATACTTACACCCTGAAGTCTATATACTTCTTGAATTTCGTTTACCAGATATTCCTGGACCTTGTTTGGACCAAGTATCTGCAAAATATCCTGTGGTGCTATGGAGCCTTCGGTCAACATCTCTCCTGCTTTCACATAATCTCCATTATGAACAAGGACGTGCTTACTGTAAGGTACCAGATACTTTTTCTGTTCCAAAGTTCCTTCAACAATGATTTCCCGCACACCTCTTTTAATTGCACCAAATCTGACTACACCATCGATCTCACTAACAACAGCCTGTTCTTTGGGTTTACGAGCTTCAAATAGTTCAGCGACACGAGGTAAACCACCGGTAATATCCCGCGTCTTTCCAATCTCCCGCGGAATTCGAGCTAAAATAACTCCAGCTTTAATTTTTTGTCCATCAGTAACGCGAAGTTGGGCTTTAACAGGCAAAATATGAGTTGCAATAACTTCACCCTCATCATTTAAAATTTCAATATGAGGACTTAGATTTTTATTTCGTGACTCAATAATTACACGTTGTTTTTGCAGGGTTTGCTCGTCAAGCTCTTCTCTTGCAGTAATATTTTCAACAATATCCACAAATTTTACTGTACCAGATTTTTCAGCCAAAATAACCGTTGAATAAGGATCCCACTCGAACAATATATCTCCTTTGGAAACTTTCTGCCCTTCTTCTACAAAAATAACTGCACCAGCCTGAACATTGTACTTTACGAGTGTACGTTCCTGCTCATCAACAATATGTATTTTTCCATGCTGACCGAGAGCAATGGTCCTTTTTTGGATTGTTCCATCATTTTCTTCAACTTCACCAATTAACTTTCTCAAGTTTTCAAATTTAATTTTTCCATCAAACCTTGCTACTACTTCGGACTGAGCAGCAATCCGACCTGCAATACCACCAATATGAAAGGTTCGTAAGGTTAACTGAGTTCCTGGCTCACCAATACTCTGGGCAGCCATAATGCCCACAGCTTCACCAATATTTACTAGGCGTCCAGTTGCCAGGTTTCTTCCGTAACATAATGCACATACTCCACGTTCTGCTTCACAAGTAAGAACCGAGCGAATTTTTACCGAATCAAGAGCAGAATCATTGATTGCCTTTGCTTTTTCTTCATCAATAAGTTCCCCAGCTGCCACAATAAGTTCACCAGTCAATGGATCGTAAACATCATCTACAGCAACACGACCTAACACACGGTCTGCCAGAGATTCAATAATTCGTTCACCTTCTTTGATTGCATAGGTTTCAATTCCTAAAATAGTACCGCAATCATATTCTGTAATCATCACATCCTGTGCCACATCCACCAATCGCCTAGTCAAATAACCGGCATCTGCAGTTTTTAAGGCTGTGTCTGCAAGTCCTTTACGCGCACCATGGGTAGAAATAAAATATTCCTGAACCGATAAACCTTCAAAGAAATTCGCCGTAATAGGATTCTCAATAATCTCACCAGTTTGCCCAGTCAGGGTTTTCTGTGGCTTTGCCATTAAACCACGCATTCCTGCCAACTGGCGAATTTGTTCACGACTTCCCCGAGCACCAGAGTCTGTCATCATATAAAGCGAATTGAAACCATTTTTATGGTTCTTCAATATTTTAAATAATTCGCTTGAAACCTGTTCGGTCACATGCGTCCAGATATCAATAACTTTATTATATCTTTCGCCATCCGTAATTATTCCCATTTGATATTGTTCTTCAAGCTGACGAACCTCTTCATAAGCTTTTTCAATAATTTCCTTCTTGTTTTCTGGAATAACAATATCATCCAGACCAATGCTTGATCCAGCTAATGTGGAATAACGAAAACCTAAATCTTTCAATCGATCAAGAAATTGGACTGTGGCAAGATTGCCCACTTTCTTATACACTTCCGATACGAACTGTTCCAGATTTTTCTTTGTTAAAAGTATATTAACAAAACCCATTTCCTTTGGCACAATAGAATTAAATAGCACCCGGCCAACAGTAGTCTCTATTAATTCTCCATTTACTCTAACTTTTATTTTTGCATGTAGATCAACTTTCTTATCATTTAATGCAATTAGTACTTCATCTGGCGAAGCAAAAATTTTACCTTCGCCCATAACCCCTTTCTTTTCCTTTGTAACATAATAACAACCAAGCACCATATCCTGTGAAGGAATAGCCAAGGGTCGACCATTGGCTGGCGATAAAATATTATGCGAAGATAACATCAACAAGCGGGCTTCCATTTGTGCTTCAAACGAGAGTGGTACATGCACAGCCATTTGGTCACCATCGAAGTCCGCATTAAATGCGGCACAAACTAATGGGTGAATTTCAATGGCTTTCCCTTCAATCAATACAGGTTGAAATGCTTGAATACCTAAACGGTGAAGAGTCGGTGCACGGTTTAACAATACTGGATGTTCTTTAACTATTTCTTCCAGGACCTCAAAGACAACGGCATCTCGTTTTTCCACAACCCGTTTGGCACTTTTAACTGTCTTAACAATAGATCGTTCTTGTAATTTACGGATAATAAAAGGCTTAAATAACTCCACAGCCATTTCTTTGGGCAATCCACATTCGTAAAGTTTTAATTTTGGACCAACCACAATCACTGAACGTCCAGAATAATCTACACGCTTACCAAGCAGATTTAAACGGAAACGTCCTTGTTTGCCACGCAGCATATCCGATAGAGACTTTAATGGACGGTTCCCATCGCTCCG
This sequence comes from uncultured Calditrichaceae bacterium, assembly GCA_964387645.1. Lineage (GTDB taxonomy): Bacteria > Calditrichota > Calditrichia > RBG-13-44-9 > RBG-13-44-9 > CAYLYM01. Next base: position 50,013 of record CAYLYM010000004.1, read on the forward strand.
GACAGCAGTAGTTCTTTTAGTATTATCGAAAAGCGCATCAACTGCCTCTTGCAACATCCGCTTCTCATTCCGCAAAATCACTTCAGGGGCCTTAATATCAATCAACTTTTTCAAACGGTTATTACGAATAATAACTCGTCGATACAGGTCATTCAAATCGCTAGTCGCAAAACGACCGCCTTCCAAAGGAACCAACGGGCGCAATTCTGGCGGAATGACTGGAATAACATCTAAAACCATCCATTCTGGTCGGTTCTTCAGCTCTCCATTTTCTCGAGTCCTGAAAGCCTCTACTACCTTCAAACGCTTAAGAGCTTCTTGTTTTTTTTGTTTCGATTTTTCAGTCTTCAGAACATTTCTTAGCTCTTCCGCCAGTTCATCCACATCAATTCTGCGCAACATTTCTCGAATGGCTTCACCCCCCATCCCCGCGATAAATTTATCCGGATTATCATCTGGTAAATTCCGCTCTTCGGGAGACAAACCTTCCAACACATTTAGATACTCTTCTTCTGTCAAAATATCGCCAACCTTATAGTTGGTTTTTCCTGGTTGAATAACTGCGTAAGCCTCGTAATAAATCACTTTTTCTAAATTCTTAGGCGCAATATTTAACAGGTAACCGATTTTACTGGGGGTAGAGCGAAAATACCAAATGTGGACTATTGGGACTGCCAGACTAATATGTCCCATCCTTTCACGGCGCACAGCTTTAGTCGTCACTTCCACACCGCAGCGATCGCAAATAATCCCTTTATAACGAATTCTTTTGTATTTACCACAATGACATTCCCAATCTTTAACCGGACCAAAAATTTTCTCACAGAAAAGGCCATCTTTCTCAGGTTTAAAGGATCGATAATTTATAGTCTCAGGTTTGGTAACTTCTCCATAACTTTTTTCAAGAATAGCATTTGGAGAAGCTAAACCAATTGATATTTTAGATATCTGTCCTTTTTTAGTTGAGGCGTCAGAGCCTATTCTGTCTTTATAATCTATTCTTTCCATAAATGGCAAGCCCTCTTTTATTAATCTAAATAAGCCGCCCTTAAAAGGGTTTATTCAGTTTTTACATCAAGGCCTAGTCCTTGTAATTCTTTAACAAGAACATTAAAAGATTCTGGGCGACCTGGTTCTGGAAGATTATCTCCCTTCACAATAGCTTCATATACCTTAGTGCGCCCCTGCACATCATCGCTTTTGTATGTTAGAATTTCTTGTAAAGTATGGGCTGCACCATAGGCTTCTAATGCCCAGACTTCCATTTCTCCAAATCGTTGACCACCAAATTGCGCTTTCCCACCAAGAGGTTGTTGAGTAATTAACGAATATGGACCAATAGAACGAGCATGAATCTTATCATCCACCATGTGTGATAATTTCATCATGTAGATATAACCAATCGTTACTTCCTGATCAAACGGTTCGCCCGTTTGACCATCATATAAACGCATTTTACCGGAGACTGGAAGACCAGCTTTTTTCAATTCTTCAATAACTTCTTCGTAAGTCGCACCATCAAAAACCGGAGTAGCATAGTATTTATTTAATACTTTTCCAGCCCATCCCAGAGTTGTCTCGAAAATCTGACCCAGATTCATCCGTGAAGGAACGCCTAAAGGGTTCAATACAATATCCACTGGAGTTCCATCAGGCAGGAAGGGCATATCCTCTATGGGAACAATTTTAGCGACAACTCCTTTGTTTCCATGTCGCCCGGCCATTTTATCGCCAACCTTTAATTTCCGTTTCTGTGCTACATAAACTTTTGCCAATTGGACAATTCCCGGAGGTAATTCATCACCAATCATAATTTTGTATTTTTCGGTCCGTAGGTCGTTTTCCAATTCTCGCATTAAGTTTTTATATTCAGAAAAAGTTGACCTCACTTTATCATTCAATTCAGAATCAGAAAACCATGGTTCGATATAATCAATTAAATCAATTTCTGTTTTTTCCAGCGCCTCGCGGGTTAATTTGGCTTTAGGTTTAACCAGAGTTTTCCCTGCTTTCGTTTTAACACCTAATGTAGGAATATCTCCGAATTCGCTTACAAGATAATCCAACAAGCGGTCTCGCATAGCTTTTGTCTTTTCTTCAAACTGTTTTTCTAACCGTTCAATCTTCTTCTTGTCTTCTTTTTTGGTTTTCGGATCCTTTTTCTTTCGTGAAAATAGCTTTGCATCAATAACAATTCCCTGCATACCTGAAGGCAATTTCAAACTGGCATCTTTCACATCTCCAGCTTTGCTACCGAAAATAGCTTTCAATAATTTTTCTTCCGGGGTGGGTTCTGTCTCTCCTTTTGGTGTTACCTTTCCAACAAGTATATCACCTGCACGAACTTCTGCACCTACTCTAATGATTCCATTTTCATCTAAATTTTTAGTTGCTTCTTCACTTACATTAGGGATCTCTCTTGTTAATTCTTCTTCGCCACGTTTAGTATCTCGCACTTGTGTCTCAAACTCTTCTATATGAATAGATGTGTAAACATCGTCCCGAGCAATTCTTTCAGAAATAACAATAGCATCTTCAAAATTATATCCATTCCAGGGCATGAAAGCCACAAGGATGTTTTTACCCAGCGCTAATTCACCTCGATCGGTGGAATGACCGTCCGCTAAAATATCCCCCTTCTTAACACGTTGGCCTTCAGAAACTAAAGGCCTTTGATTAATGCAAGTATTTTGATTTGTCCGAACGAATTTTAAAAGCCGATATTCAACACGCTGAGCTTCGCCGGTCAGAATTTGCCTGATATCAGATACTGCTCCTGGATCAACTTTAATTACAATTTTTTCACTATCCACCTTCTCAACAACACCATCTACATCTGACCGAACAATCGCTCCTGAATCTTCGGCGACTTTTTTTTCCATTCCTGTTCCTACAATTGGAGCCTCAGGTCTGATGAGTGGTACTGCCTGGCGTTGCATGTTCGAACCCATTAGGGCCCGGTTAGCGTCATCATGTTCCAAGAACGGAATTAAAGAAGCAGCAGCAGAAACAATCTGATTCGAAGCAACATCAATATATTGCACATCTTTGGGTGAAGCTAAAAGAAAATCGCTTCGTTGCCTGACTTTAACCAAATCACGCTTAAACTCGCCTGTTTTTTCGTCAACAGGTGCATTAAATTGAGCAATTACCGTTCGTTCTTCATCATCCGCTGAGAGATATTCAATTTTATCAGTAACTTTACCGTTTTCAACTTTGCGATAAGGGGTTTCAATAAATCCAAATTCATTTACTATAGCCAGTACGCAGAGCGAAGAAATTAAACCAATATTTGGACCTTCAGGTGTCTCTATTGGACACAATCGACCATAATGAGTGTAGTGAATATCGCGGACTTCAAAACCAGCTCTCTCTCGAGTTAATCCACCCGGCCCAAGGGCACTCATCCGCCGTTTATGGGTGAGCTCAGACAACGGATTGGTTTGGTCCATGAATTGAGAAAGCTGTGAAGTACCAAAAAATGTATTAATAACAGAGGTAATAGCTCGCGCATTAATCAATTCTTGCGGAGTTAGCGTCTCAGCATCACCTAAATTCATCCTTTCTTTAATTGTACGAGCCATACGAGTTAAACCCAGATTCATCTGAGCAGAAAGCTGCTCACCCACTGTGCGGACTCGCCGATTACCCAAATGGTCTATATCATCCGTTGACCTTTTACCATCTCGTAAGTCAATCAAGTACTTTATAATCTCAACAAAATCTTCTTTTGTAAGAACTGTATTTTCAATATCAACATTTAAACCAAGTTTTTTATTTAAGCGATAACGCCCAACTTTACCCAACTCGTACCGCTTAGAATTGAAAAACATTTTATCTAAAAGACCACGTGCAGTTTCAAGATCAGGTGGTTCCCCAGAACGTAACAAACTATAAATTTTTCTTAATGCAGATTCTTCATCCTTAGCATCATCCCGTTCAAGGGTATTTAAAATAATGTTGGGCATGGTCGGATCATTCACCTGCCTCAAACGAATCGAATTCAATCCGCTGGCCTTCAATGCCTCTACTGCCTCTTCATCAAGTTCGGTCCCTTCTTCTAATAGAACCTCACCTGTAGTCTGATTTACAATATCTTCGACAGTTCTTCGCCCCACCAATTCTAGTGTATCTGTCTTTTGCAAATCAATCTCTTCAATAAGACCAAAAGTTTCCAGAATCTCTTTATCGGTAACGAATCCTAAAGCACGGAGAAATGTGGTTACATAAAATTTCTTTTTGCGGTCAATATAAACATGCAGACAATCATTGACATCAGTCATAAACTCCACCCAACTGCCACGGAACGGAATAACCCGTGCGGAGTATATTTTTGTTCCGTTCGGGTGAATACTCTCATCAAAGAAAACCCCGGGAGCCCGGTGTAACTGATTGACAATAACCCGCTCTGCTCCATTAATAATAAAGGTTCCGCGCGTTGTCATATAAGGCAGATTGCCCAAATAAACATCTTGCTCAATTGTCTCGGTGTAATTATCCGTCTCCCCCGTAGTATCTTTAATTGACAAACGCAACTTAGCTTTAAGTGGCACAGCGTAAGTCAGTCCCCTTTCCCGACATTCCTGAACAGAATATTTGGGTTTATCTAAATAATACTCAACAAAATCTAATATAAAGTTTTCCCGACTATCAACTATCGGGAAAGTGCTCAAAAAAACTGCTTGTAACCCTTTTTCTTCCCTTTTATCCGGGGGGACATCCTCTTGCAAAAATTCCTTAAAAGAACGAAGTTGAATATCCAGCAAATCTGGATATTCAATCTTCGTAGGAATTTTTGAGAATGAATGTCTTTGAATTAAACTATTATTGTTCAAAGAAATCACCTCTCTCTAAATTCAAAATAACTTAAAATAATTATTTAATTTCTACGGTTGCGCCAACTTCTTCTAACTGTTTTTTAATATCTTCGGCTTCTGCTTTTGAGACACTTTCTTTAATAGGCTTGGGCGCTGATTCTACCAATTCTTTTGCTTCTTTCAATCCCAGACTGGTGATAGCACGAACAACTTTAATAACCTGAATTTTCTGAGAACCAATCTCCTTTAGAATAACGTCGAATTCAGTTTTCTCTTCTGCGGCTTCAGCTTCAGCAGCTGCACCTGGAACAGCACCGGCAACCGGCATGGCAACTGGAGCAGCAGCCGTCACACCAAATTTTTCTTCAATGTCTTTAACTAACTCCGAAATTTCTAGCATGGTTGCTTTTTCTAAATATTCCAGAACATCTGCACGAGTGATTTCTGCCATTTTTTAATTACCTCCGATTAAAATGTTGTATACTTAATAAATTATCCTATTCTTTCTTTTTGTTCTCTAAAGCATTCAATACATTTATTAAATTGATCATAGCAGTATTTAAGGTGTTTGCCAATTTAACCAAAGGCGATTGTAACATCCCAACAAGCTGCCCTAACAATTCTTCTTTCGAAGGAAGTTTCGACAATTTTTCTACCATTTCAGGCCCAAAAACCTTCCCTTCGAACAAAACTGCTTTAAATTTTACACGTTCTTTTACTTCTTTATTTTTATCCAGAATTTTCGCTGGAAGAGTTGGATCATCATAACTAATTACATAACCATTTACACCTGTTAAATACTCATTTAATCCCTCTATACCCGCATTCTGAAAAGAAAGTTTAGCAAGAGTATTTTTTACAACCTTATACTCAATATTGGCTTCTCGAAAATTCCGCCGTAATTCATTAGTTATATTGACATCTAATCCAGTAAAATCCAGAAGGTAAATACCATTTGCCCTTCCGAATTTATCCGTCATCTCTTTAACAATCTGTTCTTTCTGTGGCGTTGGCATAACCCTATTCCTCAAAATTTATCTTTTAGTCTTGATATTCTTGAACGTTAGTTACCATTTTGATTCCTGGTCCCATTGTATTAGAAAGGTAAATACTACGCAAATAAGTTCCTTTAGAAGTTGCCGGTTTTAGTTTAACAACAGTTTGAACTACTGTTTTAATATTCTCTTTTAGCTTTTCTGGTTCAAATGAAGCTTTTCCAACACTGGTATGAATAATACCTGTTTTATCTACGCGGAAATCAATTTTCCCAGCCTTAATTTCCTTAACTGTATTTCCAATATCCATCGTAACAGTTCCACTTTTGGGATTGGGCATTAATCCACGCGGCCCAAGGATTCTTCCCAATCGACCCAGATCCTTCATTGATTGAGGAGTTGCCACAACAACATCAAAATCTAACCAATTCTCTTTTTGTATTTTTTCGATGTACTCATCATACCCGACGTAATCAGCACCAGCCTGCTTCGCTTCTTCAGCTTTATCACCTTTAGCAATAACTAATACTCGTATAGGTTTACCCAACCCGTGGGGTAGCGTAACTGTACCCCGAACCGCTTGATCAGCACGTCTTGGATCGACACCTAATCGCAACGCAATTTCTACTGATTCATCAAATTTCGCACGGGCAGTTTTCTTAATTAAATCTACTGCCTCGCTTAACGAATACTCTCGCTTTTCTACTAATTTGGCTAATTCACGGTATCTCTTACTTCTCTTTTTCATGGATATCCTCATTACAAATTATTCAACAACTTCAATACCCATACTTCTTGCTGTACCCTCAATAATTCTCATTGCAGCTTCAAGGTTAGCAGCATTCAAATCCGGCATTTTTGTCTTAGCAATTTCTTCTACTTGTTGTTTTGTTACTTTCCCAACTTTTTTTAAATTTGGTTCTCCCGATCCTTTTTCTATTTTAGCTGCTTTTAATAATAAAGTAGATGCCGGTGGAGTTTTGGTAACAAAACTAAAAGAACGATCTGCATAAACAGTTATTACAACCGGAATTATATATCCAACTTTATCCTGAGTTTTAGCATTAAAAGCTTTACAAAACTCCATAATATTGACACCATGCTGTCCTAAAGCAGGACCAACCGGAGGAGAAGGATTTGCTTGACCTGCTGGAATTTGTAATTTAATGTAAGCAATCACTTTCTTGGCCATATCAACATCCTAATATTTTATTATTTCTCCATTTCAATCTGTAAAAAATCAAGTTCAACCGGCGTTGGACGCCCAAAAATACTTACCGAAACTTTTACTTTCTTTTTCTCTTCGTTAATCTCTTCTATTATGCCAGTAAAATCGGCAAATGGACCATCAATAACTCGAATAGCATCACCAACCCGAAATGGTACTTCAACACGTTCTGCTTCTGTTTCTTTCTTCTCTACTTTTCGTAAAACAACCTCCACTTCCTCTGGCTTCACTTCTGTTGGATTATTCCGTGGACCGACAAAACTAATCACTCCAGGAATTTCCTGAACTAAATGTTTTGTTTGATTATCTAACACCATCTCAATAAGAATATAGCCAGGAAAAAATACCCGATTCTTTAATCGTTTCTTTCCATCACGCATTTCTAAAACTGGCTCAGAAGGAACAATTATTCGACCAAATCGATCTTCAAGATGCTTAAATGTAATTTCCTTTTCTAAATGCGCTTTTACTTTATTCTCCTGGCCAGAATAAACACGTAATGTATACCACTTTTTTTCCACGCTTCAATCTGCCTTTTTTAGTACAAAATGTTAATTATCTTCGATACAATAGTATCTGTTAAAAAAATAAAAATTGTAAAAAGTACAGAAACAACAATAACTACTACAGTAGTATTCACTAATTGGTCTTTTTCAGGCCAATGAACTTTTTTCATTTCTATCTGCACATCTTCAATAAATTGTTTTGCTTTTTTAATCATTCTCTACACTCACTCTTTTATACAAAAAAACTCATTAACCGGCAATAAAAAGCAGGCCTGGAGGGACTCGAACCCCCAACCCCCGGTTTTGGAGACCGGTGCTCTAGCCAATTGAGCTACAGGCCTAAACCAATCAACGAGCTATCTCGTTTCTTTATGCACTGTATGTTTATTACAATAACGACAATATTTTTTGTACTCCACCCTTTGAGGATGAAGTCTTTTATTTTTTGTCGTCGTATAATTTCTTCGCCTACAAACTGTGCATTCCAGGGTAATAATTTCGCGCACTTTCTACCTCTAGTTTAAACCGGTTAATTATTCAATAATTTCTGTTACAACACCAGCCCCTACGGTTCGACCACCTTCGCGAATAGCAAATCGAAGTTCCTTTTCCATAGCAATTGGTTTTTGCAATTCTACTAAAATTTCAACATTATCACCTGGCATTACCATTTCCACACCCTCTGGCAACATAATCGTACCTGTCACATCAGTAGTCCTGAAGTAGAACTGCGGACGATAGTTATTAAAGAAGGGAGTATGACGACCACCCTCTTCTTTTTTCAATACGTATACCTGACCCTTAAATTTTGTATGGGGCGTAATGGACCCCGGAGCAGCAACAACCATACCACGTTGTAATTCGTCTTTTTCGACACCACGCAAAAGCAGACCGACATTATCGCCAGCAATACCTTCATCAAGAATTTTACGGAACATTTCTACACCTGTAACTACTGTTTTTCGGTGAGCACCCAGACCAACAATTTCCACTTCGTCACCTGTCTTCACCTTACCTCGTTCGATCCTTCCTGTACCAACTGTCCCACGACCAGTAATTGAGAAAACATCTTCAATTGGCATTAAAAATGGTTTATCTACATCACGTTGTGGAGTAGGAATGTATTCATCAATAGCATCCATTAACTCGTCTATACATTTTGTTTTCTCTGGATCATCAGGATGGTTCATTGCTTCAAGAGCACTTCCACGGATTACTGGTACTTCATCTCCAGGAAAATCATATTGTGAGAGCAGCTCACGAACTTCCAGCTCTACCAAATCTAACAACTCAGGATCATCTACCTGATCAATTTTGTTCAGGAAAACAACAATGTATGGTACATTTACCTGACGGGCTAGCAAGATATGCTCCCTGGTTTGAGGCATTGGACCATCTGCAGCACTCACTACCAGTATAGCCCCATCCATCTGCGCAGCGCCTGTAATCATATTTTTAATGTAGTCAGCATGACCAGGACAATCTACGTGAGCATAATGTCTTTTATCAGTTTGATATTCTACATGTGCAGTGGCAATGGTAATTCCACGTTCGCGTTCTTCTGGAGCATTATCAATACTGTCGAAGCTACGAACTTCGGCCAATCCTTTTTTGGCCAAATGCATTGTGATAGCTGCTGTTAATGTGGTCTTTCCATGGTCCACATGTCCAATGGTACCAATATTTACGTGTGGCTTTGTGCGTTCGTACTTTTGCTTAGCCATTAGATTTCCTCCAAGATTACCTTAAGTTAATTAAACAGAAACTTATTTTAATTTTAAATTAAAAAATTTTCAAAAAACACAATAAAAAGAGCCCACGACCGGGATTGAACCGGTGACCTCATCCTTACCAAGGATGTGCTCTACCGACTGAGCTACGTGGGCTACAAGACACTATTTGGAATTGCAAAAAGGTAAACAACCATTTTGCAGAGCGGAGGACGGGACTCGAACCCGCAACCAACAGCTTGGAAGGCTGTGACTCTACCAATTGAGTTACCCCCGCCTTTTTGTGTTCCCTTTTTCCAACTCCTCGCTCGTAGCCCTAACGCTCGAGCTATCCTTGTGGGGAGGGGAGGATTCGAACCTCCGAAGGCTTCTGCCGCCAGATTTACAGTCTGGTGCGTTTGACCGCTTCGCTACCTCCCCATAATTTTCATTCGTCGAGCCGATGAGAGGACTCGAACCTCCAACCGACTGATTACAAATCAGTTGCTCTACCAATTGAGCTACATCGGCAATATATATTATTCTATTAACCCTCTCCAACCCCTATTCTAAAATTTTTAGCCCACAAATATAACAAAATATATTTTGAAGGCAATAAAAAAATTTTTTTATTACAGTTTAAAATTGACAAAAAGATTCTTTAATTTTTAATTTTCTGTTTGATTTTCTTACTTATCTTAAACGGACCCTAGGATCAACATAAGCATACAAAATATCTGTAATAAAATTAACTATCAAATACAACAGTGCAATAACCAGAATAGCACCCTGAACCACTGGATAGTCTCTTCTAAGTATTGAATAAATAAGTAAACGACCAATCCCTGGATATGAAAACACAACTTCAGTAATAATTGCACCACCCAATAATGCGCCCAACTGTAAACCCAAAATGGTAATTACCGGTATCAAAGTATTCTTAAGAGCGTGATGCAATATTATTTTTCTCCTGTTTAAACCTTTTGCATAAGCTGTTCGAATGTATTCCTGATTCAATACCTCGACCATCGAAGCTCGAACCATACGTGTTGTTAAAGCCGAAAGACCAAATCCAAGAGTAATTGAAGGTAATATCAAATTTTGCAAATTCGTAGAACCAACTACTGGTAAAATCTTTAAATGTACAGAAAACAAAATAATCAATAAAGGCCCCAACCAAAAAACTGGCATACTAATTCCCAGAATTGTAGTAAAAAGAATGATATAATCTGGCCATTTACGTTGAAAGATTGCAGAAAGTATCCCTAATGGTATAGCTATCATAATTGAAAACAATAAAGAGCAAAATGCTAGTATCGCAGTTGCTGGTAATTTTTGTAAAATAAGTTTTAAAACTTCTTCTCGATGATAAATGGATATTCCCAGATTTCCACCAAACAATTCTTTCCAAAATTTCACATATTGCTCTAAAAGTGGCTGATTAAGTCCCAATTGTTTTCTTAATGCTTCTAAATCTGCAGCACGAGCATTTTCGCCTAGCATTAGAACTACCGGATCCCCTGGTACTAGATGTATAATCAAAAATACTGCCGTTACTACACTTATCAATACTGGAATGAATGTTAACAATCGTTTTTTAAGATATTCTCTCATTAAAATCTTTTATTATAAAAACTATAACTAACAATATTATAGTTATTGATTTAAATTTAATGTACCAAGCTTTATTAAACAACATTAAACAACTATAAAGGGAGTTTTGAGAAAAATCTTGATTCGGTAAAACTAAATAGCTTATATTTTTACGTCATTATTAAATGATATTATAATATTTATGTATATTTATATCAAAAGATTTTATTAAATTATTTCGATATTCTATTGTTTTAATGGAAATTAAATTAAAGCAGTAAAGAAGTTATTTTTTTGTATTCAACTCAAATAAAATGTTTATTTTTTTTGATTAATCAAAAGAAAAATCGCTGGAACAAATATTCCATAAGTTATCCATAAATTAAAAGAGGCCACTATGAGGAAATTTGATATTTCGAAAGCAAAGTTTGCAACTTTATGTGTGCACGGTTCAGGAAGAATCGATGAAAAAACTGGAGCTATTTCTACTCCGATTTATCAAAGTTCAACATTTGCTTTTCAAAGCGTAAAACAAGGATCAGCATTATTTGCTGGTGAAAAAGAGGGATACGTTTATACAAGATTGGGAAATCCCACTCAAACCGCGCTGGAAAGAGAAATGGCATTTCTTGAAGGAGGAGAAAAAGCATTAGCCTTTGCATCTGGTATGGCAGCAATTTCAGGAGTTATCCTGTATTTGTGCCGAAATGGGGATAATTTTGTATCAAGCGATACTGTTTACGGCGGAACACATAACCTATATAAGGAAACGCTTCCTCTTTGGAATATTCAAGCACGGGAGGTAGATGCAACGAATTTAGAAAACATCGAACAGGCGATTGATGAAAAAACTAGACTTATTTTCATAGAATCACCCGCCAATCCAACTTTATCCATTATCGACATTAAAGGATGTGCTGAGATAGCTAAAAAACATAATATACCTTTAGTTGTCGATAATACATTTGCAACACCTTATCTTCAAAAACCATTAGAATTAGGTGCAGATATTGTTATTCATAGCGCAACAAAATATATTGGTGGTCATGGGGACACAGTTGCTGGAATTGTAATTGGTAAAAAAACATTTATTGAAAATTTAAAAGCACATATCTTACGAGATATTGGAGGAATCATTAGTCCATTAAACGCGTGGTTATTGCTTCGAGGTTTAAAAACTTTACCTGTACGAATGGATAGACATTGCGCAAATGCTATGGAAATAGCTAAATTTTTATCTTTACATCCAAAAATTAATTGGGTCCGCTACCCTGGACTAAGCACTCATCCACAACATGAACTAGCTAAAAAACAAATGACAAATTTCGGCGGAATGGTAACATTCGAAGTAAAAGGTGGTAGAAAAGCTGGGGAAAGATTGTTAGATAGTGTTGGATTAATAACGTTAGCAGTTAGCCTTGGAGATTGTGATAGCTTAATTGAACACCCGGCCTCAATGACTCATTCGACTTATTCTACTGAAGAATTAAAAGAAATTGGCATCACCGAAGGAATGATTCGTTTATCCGTTGGATTAGAGGATCCCGAGGACATCATCACAGATTTAAAATTGGGACTAAAGCAAATATAACAAATGTTATAGAATTGATAATAATGAAAAATATTACATTACAGTTAAGTTATCTTTGTTATATTATTTAAATCAATGCAAGATTCGTAATATGGTGATAATAATTTCTTTGTGGAATTACATTTTCAATGGTACTTTGCTAATCGTTAATTTAAAAATTAACATTCAACAACCAAACAAGTAGTAGTATCAATAACACCATCTAAACTATGAATATCAGCCAATATAAGCTTTCCTAATTCTTTCATATCTTTTGCTTCAATGTAAACAATCGCATCATAAGGCCCAGTGACTGGATCTGTTTTTTTGACACCTTCGATTTCCGTTATTTGTTGAACAACATTTTTTATTTTGTTCGGAGAAATTCGGACTAAGGCATAGGCTTTTATACCCATAAATATATCCCTTCTTTTTTTTAATTTAATTGTTTAGGAATTAATAATCAATATTGAAAGGCTAATAAATTATAATTAAATATTTTAGCAATATAAAAAATATGAACCCGGTTTAATTTTTACTATATGGATTACTCAGGTAATCGATTCTTTGTAAAAGCCAGAGGAAGTAATTCTTTAAGTTTAATCTGCTTTCTTTTCATATCATCCGTAAATAGAATAACTTCTATATCGGGCGCATATTCAATTAAAAGTTGCCGACATGCACCACATGGAGGACAAAAATCGTTATCTTCAGCTAGTATATAAATTTTCTTAAACTTTCTTATTCCTTCCGACAATGCTTTAAAAAGGGCAACTCGTTCAGCACAAACGGTCAATCCGTAGGAACTGCTCTCGATATTATGCCCCGTGAATATCTTTTCATCTTCTGAAATTATAACTGCTCCAACTTTAAAATGAGAATAATTTGCTAAAGCACGATCACGAGTATTTTTTAATATTTCAAAAATCTTTTTTTCATTCATAAGTTTTGAAAACTATTTTTGACAAAAAAATCCCTCAAAGAGTGTTTAATCTTTGAGGGATTATATTCAATTGATAAACAAACTTTATTATTTTTGCTCCTCTAACATTTGTCTTAATTCTTCAAGTTCTTTCTCTGCCTGTTCTCGCTCTTTTCTTAATCGCCGTAATTCATCTTCAATACTCCGCGTTCTTTGACGTTCGCGCAATAAACTCTCAAAGAAATCTACTTTCGATTTGATGTCAGATTTAGACCCAGGTGACGTACGTGCAATTGGCATAAGTGTAAAATTTAATCCCATATACATCTTCCATCCAGGATACATTGGTAAATTTAAATGGCTATACTTAAAGGATTCGCTAACAGAACTGAGGCGAATATCCAATCCTAAATCAAAGCTCATCCATGGCTTTGGCTTAAATGTGATCGATGGAGTAAAATATAAATAACTATCCCGACTTAAAGCCAATGAATCTGGTTCATTAATAAAAGCACTCCCCCATAGCTCTAAATTCAGATCGAATAATTCAGTAGGATAGGAAAAACCCAATCCATATTGAAGTTCTGTGGCGTTGCCATCAGCTCTAAATTCTTGAGTCCCAATTTTAAGTAAAGTTTTTCCAGCATCATTATGGTTATACCACCCTAAATTTGCATGTAAACTAAAGCTCCGATCATGCAGATATGGGTCATTGAAAAAAGAGAATAAACCCGTCAAACCATATTCATAAGCACCAGCAGTATAAGGTTCAAAAGCATAGTTATAGTTTTCACCCTGTGTTGGAATTCTCACTTGTGTTAAAATACCTGTATGAAAACGATTATTGTTCAGACCAAAAGAACCAATTTTAACATCAATAAAAATATCTTCCGGACTGTTATATTCTTTACTCCCACGGTTTAGGTCTTGATAAATACGATTCATCACCGTAACATCCACATGATCCATTAGCCCGTAGCTCAACAAGGCATTACTCTGAACTACCCAGACGTTATAACTCGAAAAATTAGCAGGTTTATTTTGTCCCAGAAATTCAGCTACTTTAGTATAAAATCTCAGATTTGTTCTAAAATCCAAATGTCCTGGATCTAGAGTGCTTCCAGTTTGAATATGGATTAGATTACGACTACCAAACGTACCAGCAAAGGCAAACAGAGGTATTAATAAAAATATAACAAAAATTATAAAAGTGCGTGACATATTAGTCCTCCCACAAAATAGATTTGCAAAAAAATAAAAATAAATTAATTATATGTCAAGTAAAATTATATACCTAAATAAATTTTTTATCTTCGATAATATTTCGCCAAAACATAAACATTCACAATAATAGCAATATCACGCACAATCCCCACAATCCTGGAAAAAATATCAGCAATACTTCCTGGAACGATAATCACATCGCCGGGCTGTAATGGCACAAGTAAATCTTTATTTCCAGTCTTTATATATTCCTCAATATTAACTTTAATGACTTCTTGATTTTTCCTGATAATACGCACATCATTGAGTCGAGCAGTTTTCAGCGGACCTCCAGCCGAAGATAGTAAGTCGATAATACCAAAAGAACTTGGAATGCTATAAATACCTGGTTTTTGAACATGCCCCCAAAGATTCACATTAATCAAAAGTACATCATTAGTACCTAAAATATATTGGGCAGGACGATCACCAAATTGCAACGGTTGTTGCAGTCGGTATTCCTGAGCTAATATTGATGTAGCTAATAATACAAAAAAAATTAGGACAAATCTCTTCATTATCACGATGTTTTGAACTATTTTTTTATTCTACTGTAAACTCAAGCCAATTTGATTCCCCTCCCTGGTTAATCTCACTCCCTACCGGATCAATTCGCCAGAGATACGTCCCCGTTGTTAGTTGCATTGGAAATTTGAGCGTGTTAAAATTCCATTCTTGATGTGGAGTATATCCGCTATTTCCGTCAATTATATTCAAAAGTTTAGTAAAATAATAAACATAATTTTTATCTTCTTTTTTCATTACACGGATAACAAACTGATTAGGAACAAAATTAGCATCAAAATCCCAAATAAATGATGGTGTATAATTCGCTCCAATCCTTCCTACTGGATATGATAAAATCGGTTTTTCTACTAATTTGTAACTCACTGTATCTGAAGGTGAACTAAATTGATCAAAATCATCAAATGCACGAACAAAATAATAATAACGAATCTGAATGTCAACTGATTCATCAATAAAAGTTGTATCAATTAAATTATATCTTTTGGTAATCCTGGCAATTTCTTCAAAATTTTCGTCAACCCCCTTGCTCCGATAAATAACATAACCAGCTAAATTTTTTTCTTTATTGGCATACCATTCTAAAAAAATTGCATCTTTCTCCGATATTGCATCTATTCCATGTTCCACAGGTGAATCTTCTGCTGTTTTTTCAACTAGTTTAACAGAAGCGGGAGGTGGCGGTGTATTATCTTCTTCAGAACAAGTTAATACAAATAAAATAAAAATGTAGAAAAAAACACTCAAAACAGATAATTTCATTTTCTAAAACCTCACAGAAACACTAATACGATGACTGCCTCCTAATTCGTGTGTTTTGAAAGCATAATCAAATATAAAATACAGAACCTTAAGACCAACTCCTGCAGTGAATTGTTTGTCATCCAGACCAAACCGCAAAGCCAGTCGTTTATAATAGACATATTCTATCCCAAAATGGGTTGCCTTTTTATATTTATTTTCTAATGAATAAGCAAATAAGAGCTGTCCATGAATTTTTTGAATGGGTTGAAAATATGATGCTCCAAAAAACCAACTTCTTTTAATATGATCCGAATGTCGCGAATCTGTGTTCCAGGTAATTTTAGTATTCCATACATCTTTAATTGTATAGCCTAACGAAAATTTTCCTAAACGATTGTCATCAAATAAATCATTCAAACCAAACTTAAACATAGCTCCAAAATCAAAACCTAAGCCAGATGCGTTATGGTCAAAAAGAGATTGGCGAATCATCTTCAGATTTACACCGATTGGAATCTGAACTGGTAAAACAAAATATTGCCAGCCAAAGTCAATATCAAAATTATACATCTTTGATAATGTCAGGAAAAAAGCATCATTAACAAAACTGCTATAACCAAGCGGATCATCAGTAAGTACAATATTAAGATTTTTCAGCTCTTGCCATGTTTCAGCACTTGTGCTTGCATCATTCACCCTATTCGAATATCCTAATTTGAGTTTTTCTGGATCGACTTCATACCACGGAATATCTGATACTGTCAAGCGTAGCCAATTAAAAGAAATAGCTGTTCCACTATACATGGGTCTACTGTAACCAATATGATGAAGGTTTGACAACGATTTGAATAATGAAGCATACATTCCAAAAAGTTCTTGCTGTAATATAGTCGATGCACCCGAAGGATTCCAATAAAATGCAGATCCATCATCTGCTACTGCAACGTAAGCTCCACCCAGAGCCATTGCTCGGGCTCCTATACCTAATTCTAAAAATTCGCCACCATATCTTGTTGAAGCTGAATATATCTTTTGTTGAATAATTAACATCAACAAACAAATGGTAAGTAGAATGGGCAATTTTTTAGCTAAAAATTTCATTTCAGTTTTGCTACCTTTAAGATTTTTTCCTTAACTTCATCTTGATATTTAGCTCTAATAACAGCAAAATAAACCCCGTTTGCCACAGGATTACCCTCATCATCTGTCCCATCCCACATCAATTCGTTATAACCAACACGCCTTGGATCGTTTTCTCCTGATAGTGTATTTTCATCATTCTTAATATGCTTAATAAGTCGACCAGAAAGGGTAAATATCCTGATCTCAAGGTCATCAATAATTTCACTACTGGTTATATAATACGAAAAAATTGTTACATCGGAAAATGGATTTGGATAATTACCAAAAACATGAAGATCAAATTCATCACTTACTCTTAATTGATAATCTTTTTGTGAAAGGTTGCCATTTACGTCTTTAGCAACAATTGTAAATGTGTGTAGCCCAATCTCCAATTCAGGATAAAGGGTAATTCCTAAAATGTTAGATTCCTTTATCGAATCGGGTATAAAAATCCTTTCGCGTGGAATCGGGATATCATCAATAGTCAGTTGAATCTGATCATTTAAAATATTTAATCCACTTTCATCTTCCACCACCACATTTAAAACAGGATTTGGTGAGACTAATGTTTTACTGCGAATATGACGGCCATCGACTGACAATTCAATCCTTGGAGGAGTTTCGTCCTGCCCGATGAAAGGAGCAAAAAAGCCTGTCGCTGTTAATTGAGCTGTTAATATGGCTGCAGATGTATCCAAAACCGCATCAACATATACCCAAGCATTGAGTCTGTCATCCCATCGATAAAGTTTTATTTTCTCAATATCTAGTTCCATTGCTTCAATGGTAGCTTTGTTATAAGCTATTTGAAGAAAATACGGTTTAATAAAAGTTGTTTCTTTATTAAATAAATGTATCTGAATCAATTCTGGAATATTTTTACTTCCTAAAGGAACAGGCTTCAAACCAACCTGAGCAAATTCATCACTAAATGGTCTGATTCTAAAGGACATCGCCGAAGGTAAATCTATAGCACCAGGAGGTAGCCAAAACTTATGAATAGAACCTAATTTCAGCGTGTCATTTTTAGTATTCGAATATGTGGAACCAAGTTCAGGCGTTAAATTCGCCACATTTACCTTTATAATAACACTATCCAGATTATTAAACCGATTAAAATCAGGAGAATTATTATATCGATCAAGGACAGCAAAAATCTGATATTCTTCCACATCCAAAGAAAATGGAAAATCTATTTTAAAAGTTGAACTGTCTTTTGAATCTACCGATATGGGTATGATAGCAAATGGTTGATCCTGTAAGTAATTTTGCCGGTTTTGATAAACTCTTAATTCTACATTTTCCGCAGGAACTTTTCCAGAATTTCCAATACTAATACCTAATTTTACTTTTTCTTCTCCAACTAAACGTATTTTATGTGGAAAAATATAAGGATCTGGCCGGGTTTCTTCAACTTTGTAATGAAAATTCATCCGACTAATATATCCTTTAGAATTAGTCACATACACAAAGTAATACACTGTAGTAAGATTATAAGTAGGAGGAATTTTGCCAACCGTTTGATAAGTATTTGGTCCCACCAACTTTGTTTTTAGATGAATGGTATCACCTTGTGAATAATTCCCTGGCAATACTGCAACGATCTCCACGTTTTTGATTTCTGTTTTTTCTCTGACAACTACCTGAATTGCAACGCTGTCTTCAGCATTCGGATTAGCAGGTATGGTTAGTACAGAATCAAACGCAGAATAATCCACGCCAATTTGAACATACCCTGCGGCATCATGGACATTATCGGTTAAATATGCTCTAATAAATCCCGACCCCTGTGGGAAATCCTGTGGAATTACCAGTTGATGGTTTTCTTGCCCTGTTGAATAAAAAAGCGGTTCGCGTGTAACAATTTCATTATTATGGTTAGTAAGTTCAATATATCCCTTAGCTGAATTGAAAGGTGCATTTATTTGAATCTTTACGGTATCTCCTCGCTGAGGCAAAATATTGTCAACATGAATTTTAATTTCATCATCCGGCCTTTGTAAGTGAATATAAGGATCACCAATCAAATTATATTGATAAATCATATCAAATTTTAGATAAGGATGTCCCCACTGGTAACCTGAAATAAGCGTATCATTTAGAACATACTGACCGGAGGTAAAATAATCTATTTTAGCCAAAGCCACTGCTTCACCAACAGAAATTTCTGGTTGGAATATATGCTGCATAAGATACCAAAGCATGGCATAATCGTTAGCAACCCACCCAAGACCTGATGAGGCAAATACTGCGATACTTCCTTTATTTTGAGATAGTAAAAGTTTCTGCGCTAAACCTGGATTTCCCGGATTATCGAATGCACCGGTAAAACACGTCATACTAGCAATAAAGGGATATTTTCCTTTATTATTCATTCGATCAACATCTTGCAAATCTAATAATTGCACATCAGCCCAAATAGCGCCCCCTCCATGTCCTAAAAATGTTACAAAACTAACACCATCATCAAAATACTCAATAAGGTCAGTCGTTCCACCATAATTAGGATCATACTGAAGGTTTTCATTTTTTATTGTATTTAACTTAAATGCAGTATAATTTTTCGGAAGGAGAAGATTTATCAGCCTCTGGTTTTGCGTTCTGAAAGCAGGCCTTTGAGGAATCCCCGGGACACCCCTCAATTCAGGCGTACCACGATCATTACCACTTATGAAAAGACTTTGATTTCTCCAGGCACCAATAACAGTATTTTGTTCATATTCTCGAATTTTATCCAAAACTATACTTACATCTCCGCTGGTCATAACTGGAATTCGGCCAACAAACAAATCCGGGAGCAAGTCATCTCCAGAGATAAGAGCATATGGCAAATCAGTTGCCACAGCTCCAAACTTCAATGTTTGGAAAAAGAAAGTTGGAACAAAATCTTCAAATTTAGTATTATAAGACTTATAATTATAATTAGCATCTCCCAATAATAAAACATATTTTAAACGATGGGAACGGTCCCAATTATAAAAAGCATACTTTAAGAATTTTTGGATGGCCAACGGCGACTTTATCCCATAATTGAATTCATCATAGATGTCTTGCACTTTAACCAAAACAACGTGTAATCCCTGCTCACGTCGATACTTTAAATATTCCTTAGCTCTTCTATAAAATTTTTCGTGAGTAATAATAATGTAATCAGCCGAATTAGATGGACTTTTTAAACTGAGTTCTGGATGCTCATTATCGTAAGGCTCATCTTTTTGTATTAAAACTGGCTTTAACTTCTGATCACTGGTAATCGCTAAATATTCAACATTATCCGATAAAATTTCATCTTGAAAAATTATTTTATACCTACGTTCTTGTCCCTCTCCAGTTGATTCCAATCTAAAGTTTACAATTTTGCTCAAACCTTTTTTATAAATTTCGATGTCAGGACGGGTAAAATTTTCAATTTCAAATTGATATAGAAAGATATCAGGGTAATAAATTACTGAAGGGGATGGTCGGGTAAATTTTATTTTATTCTTATAAGCTTTGTATTGCCTGTCGTACGTAATATTGGCCCAATTGAACAAAATATAATCGCTTTTCCCATCTGGAGCCAAAGTAGGCATTTGAATTTCTAATGTATTCAATCCATGAATTAAATCTGACGGTTTAATCATTGAATTTTGTGCGTTGCTAAGATGATAAGTGTTTTGAGAAAACCACCCACTAGAAACATGACCCACAAGTTGCTGGTTTAACCATACCATCGTATTGTGCGGCGTCAAAGATTTACCAGTCATATTAACTTCAACAACAACAGGATTAAATGAGGATGAATCCGGATAAATCAATTCAACTTGATAGCCTTTCTTGCCTATCGACTGTATACCATTGTCAAAAAACCACAGATCTTTCTCGTAAGATAAATTGTGGGTGTTGCCATAACCTAATCTCTCAAAATGAGCATTTTTTTCGAAATGGACAGTGTAAGGATAAAAATAGGCAGGATTGTATAAAGCTGGATTTGTTTGAACAATGGCGCCACTCTCTTCAACAATTCTTACACCAGGCTTACCTCCCCAACTTAACCAGTAAACATTCAAATCAGAGAAAGGATCGCTATAAAGATCTGGATACTTTTCTATATAAGTTTTTTCATTCTGTTTACCCCAAAATTCAATAAAATCCTCTCGATCAAATTTCAAATCCTCGTCACCAGCCACGTAAAGCGGTACATCCTTTCCCTTGTTAGTTAAACGCAAAGTTCGCGGATCAATATCAGACAAATCGATCCCAGCATCAATTAATTCTTCACCAGTAATTTTGTATATGCCTTCTTCTTTAACAAATATCTTTATTCGATTATCTAAATTTTTAGATTGTATACTTTCTGTGCTGTTTTTAGGATTAATATAAACAGCTGGTGCCAGTTGAGAAACCTGGGAACCATTTAATGTAAGGTACTGAAAAATTTTCTGTTCGTTCTCTGGGAAGCCCAAAAACCTTTTGGTTGCGACATTTGAAAACGAAAGCCTTATCTTCAAAGATTTAACAAAACGGATACCATCAGGTAACGCTTGCACTGGATATATTTGAAGATTCATTATTCTGTAATCACGAAAAATACCTGCTTCTTTCAACGATAAATACTTTTTAGGATAAAATTCCGATTGATCATTGACTTGACTATTTTTAACATCCACATCATCTCTAAAATATCTTGCTGGTCTTAATCCTGGCATTACTTCGGTTTTCTCGGACAAAACTTCCAATGCTATCTTACCTGGTGGCACTACGATAGAGGTCGATAATACAGGTAATAATGGTTTGGCATCCTCATAATTTTGGATTAATCCTGGAATAGAAATTACTACAAATTGAGGATTTTCAAAACATTGAACAATTTCTGGCTCAGGGAAATGAAAAGAAATTAATAGTTCCTGTGCGGTTTGTTTTTCTATCTGATAAAACGAACCAGTATCTGCAAAAAGCGAAATAAAAGATAAAAGTAGACCAGCAATTAAATTTTTAAATTTCATTTAACAAAAAGAATTTTTCGAATCTTAAGAATAATAAATATATGTATATCTATGTTTAATTTACAAATAAAATATAAAGATTAGGGAATTTCTGAATAAAATGCTTTTGGCAGGAATAAAACTTTCATAATCACAATA